>NZ_JBHUUP010000004.1:167317-268684 GCF_042670945.1 Cellulosimicrobium sp. NPDC057127 | reverse complement strand
GAGGTAGAGCCCTGGGGGCTCTACCTCGGCGCCGGAGGCTCTATCTCGCGGTCAGGCGTCGCGGAGGACCTCGGCGACGAAGCGGGAGGAGCGTTCGCGCAGGCCGTCGACGCGGAGCTCGACGATCGTGTCGCGCATCGAGTCGTCGTCGCCGAGCTCGGTGCGGGTCGGGGTGCGGCGCACGTTCGCGGAGCAGCGGAAGTCGGTGCAGATGAGCGTGCCGACGGTGTTGCCGCGACGGCCGGACGCCCCGGCACGCCGTGCGACGTACAGGCTCACGTCGTCGGTCACGACGACGTCCTCGCACCACGCGCACAGCGCGCGACGGCGCCTGCCGCCCGACTTCGCGTCCGTGGAGCGCAGCAGGACGCCGACGGGCTCGCCGTCGAGCGGGACGACGGCGTACGCGGACAGCGGCGCCTTGCGGTCGCGCCACCCGAGGTAGTCCAGCCGCTCCCAGTCGAGGGCGTCGAGGTCGGGCAGCGTCGCCTGGGCGGCCTCACGGCGGGAGGCGTTCACGAAGGACGCGCGGATCTGCTTCTCGGTCAAGGGGTTCATGAGGTGCTCGGCTTCCGGGTCGGTCGGGGCCGCCGTCGGCGCGGGACGACGAGCGCCGGCGGTCCGCGCGCGGACGACCGCACGCGGGCACGACGGCGCGCGGTCGCGACGCGAGCAGAGCGCAGCGCTCAGCAGGGGCGACGGGCGGCGTGGCAGCGGGTGTGCCGCGCGGGGTCGACGACGCGGGCCGGCCGCGGTCAGCGGCCGGCGGGGGAGGACGACGGTGCGCGGCGCGCAGGGTCGCCCGAGCAGGCCGTGGCGGCCACCTCGCACCCTGCGGCGATCTGCATCCGCTGACTCCTCGCTCCGGACCGCCCTGCGACACGCTCACCTGCGTGACGGGACGGGTGGTCGACGTCCGACCGACCTCACCATGGTGCCTCGCGGCGGCGCCGAGGTCCACCGAGATGGTCCACCGAGATGGCGAGGCGACGGTCAGGACGGTGCGCTGCCCAGGCGCACGACGACGATCCGGTGCCCGTCCGGGTCGTGCACGTGCGCGTACCGGTCGCCCGAGCCCGGGTCGGTCTCGGGACCGACGAACGGCTCCACGCCGAGGGTGGCCAGCCGGTCGAGCGTCGCGTCGACGTCGTCCACGTAGAGGACGAGGTTGGGCAGGCCGTGCCGCACGAGGGGCGCCGCGCCGTCGGGCAGGGGGACGAGCCAGAGCCCCGGTTCGTCGACGCGCCCCGGGCCGACGTGCAGGAGCGGGAAGCCGTCCGTCTCGCCGCGGAACAGGGTGCCGAAGCCGAAGCCGTCCGCCCAGAACGCCGCGCTCGCGTCCAGGTCGTGGCAGAGCAGGACCGTGCGGCCGATCGTCGTCGTCATGCGCCCCGAGCGTAGCGACCGCGCCCGACGCCGGTACCGTGGGACCTACCGGGCGTGCACCGCACGTCTGACGGAACGTAGCGAGGAGCCAGTCCCATGACGACGACCAGCGAGCAGGCCGCCCACAGCCCCCTCCCCACCGGGACCGAGGGCCGTGACATCCCCGGCCACGCCGGTGCGGTGCTGCGCTTCGTCCTGACCTTCGCGCTCTTCGTCGGCGGGCTCGTGCTCATGGGCGCGGGCGCGTCGGACGCGGGCGCCGCCGCCCCGTGGCTCTTCGTGGGCGGCATCGCGTCGGCGACGCTCGCCTTCATGATCCCGATGATGGGCACCGGCTCGACCGAGCGCTGACCCGCGGATCACCGCGCCGCGGCGGTGAGCGCGACCGCGCGGCCGTGCCGAGGTCCTGACCCCCGGCACGGCCGCGCGCCGCGGACGGTCTACGCCGGGAGGGTGGCGCGCACCGCCCGTGCCGCCGCGACGAGGTGCTCGAGCGACGGCACCGTCTCCTCGTAGCGGCGCGTCTTCAGCCCGCAGTCCGGGTTGACCCACACGACGCGCGGGTCGATGGACCTCACCGCGAGCCCGAGGAGCTCCGTGACCTCCTCCACCGACGGCACGCGCGGGCTGTGGATGTCGTACACGCCCGGCCCGATCCCGCGGTGGTACCCGGCCGCGGCGAGCTCGGGCACGATCTCCATGCGGGACCGCGCGGCCTCGACCGACGTCACGTCGGCGTCGAGGCCGTCGATCGCGTCGACGACCTCGCCGAACTCCGAGTAGCACAGATGGGTGTGGACCTGCGTCGCCACGTCCACGCCCGACGTCGCGAGCCGGAACGAGCCCACGGCCCAGTCGAGGTACGCCGGCTGGTCCGCGCGCCGGAGGGGCAGCAGCTCGCGCAGCGCCGGCTCGTCGACCTGCACGACCCCGATCCCCGCGGCCTCCAGGTCGGCGATCTCGTCGCGCAGCGCGAGCCCGACCTGGACCGCGGTGTCGCCGAGCGGCTGGTCGTCGCGCACGAACGACCACGCGAGGATCGTCACCGGGCCGGTGAGCATGCCCTTGACGGGCTTGTCGGTGAGCGACGCCGTGTACGCCGACCACTCGACGGTGATGGGCTCCGGGCGCACGACGTCGCCCCACAGGACCGGCGGACGCACGCAGCGCGACCCGTACGACTGCACCCAGCCGTTCGCGGTGACGGCGAACCCGTCGAGGTGCTCGGCGAAGTACTGGACCATGTCGTTGCGCTCCGGCTCGCCGTGCACGAGCACGTCGAGGCCCAGCTCCTCCTGCAGCGCGACGACGCGCGCCACCTCCTCGCGCATGGCTGCCGTGTAGTCGGCGTCGGCGAGCTCGCCCTTCGTCCACTGCGCCCGGGCGCGGCGGATCTCCGGGGTCTGCGGGAACGAGCCGATGGTCGTCGTGGGCAGGGGCGGCAGGGCGAGGCGCCCGGCCTGGGCGGCGGCGCGCTCGGCGTACGGCTCGCGCGCGACGTCCGCGTCCGTCAGCGCGGCCGCCCGCTCGCGCACGGCCGGCACGACGACGCCGGTCGCCGTCGCGCGGGACGCGACGGCCGCGCTCGACGCGGCCAGCTCCTCGGCCACGGCGTCGCGCCCCGCGGTGAGCGCACGGGCGAGCGTCGCGACCTCGCCCACCTTCTGGTCGGCGAACGCGAGCCACTCGCGCAGGCGCGGGTCCAGCGCGGTGCGCGGCGCGCCCGGCGTCCCCGGCTCGGCGAACGTCTCGTCCTCGACGTCGTGCGGCACGTGCAGGAGCGACGTCGAGGTCCCGACGGCGAGCGCGCCGGCCCCGAGGCCGCGCACGGCGTCCACCACCTCGAGCCGCGCGGCCAGGTCCGCGCGCCAGACGTTGTGGCCGTCGACCACGCCCGCGACGAGCGTCTTCGTCGCCAGCCCGGACACGGTGCCGTCCGCGGCGGACCCCGTCGGCACCGCGCCCTTGACGAGGTCGACGGCGATCGCGTCGACGTCGGTCCGCGCAAGCAGGGCGAGCCCGTCCAGCGGCGCCGCACCCGTGCCCGCCCCCGCGTCGTCGGACGCCCGGCCCTGGAGCCCGCCGTACGGCGCGGCGACGAGGATCGCCGGGCGCACCCCGCCCGCCGAACCCGGGCTTGTGTGGCTCCCGGCGGCCTGCGTGCCGTCCAAGCCGGGGTTCGGCACAGGGCGGAGATCGGTCGCGAGCACGCGGTACGCCCGCTCCACCGCCGCGGCGAGGTCGGCGGGCGGCACGCCGACCGTGTCGGTGACGAGCACCGGCTCGTCGAGCTGCACCCACGGCGCGCCGGCCGCGGCGAGCGCGCGCAGCAGGTCGGCGTAGGCGGCGACGACGTCGTCGAGGCGGTCGAGCGGGCGGAACCCGGAGTCCGGGCCCACGGTGTCGTCCACCTTGGCGAGCGCGAGGAAGGTCACGGGCCCGACGACGACCGGCCGGGTCACGACGCCCGCCTCCTTCGCCTCGACGAACTCGCGCACGACGAGGTCGTCGACGAAGCGGACCGGGGTGTCCGGCCCGATCTCGGGGACGAGGTAGTGGTAGTTCGTGTCGAACCACTTGGTCATCTCGAGCGGCGCGTCCTCGCCCTGGCCGCGGGCCACGGTGAAGTAGCCGGACAGATCGAGACGACCGTCCGCGTCGGTGAGCGACGCGAACCGTGACGGGACGGCCCCGAGCGTCGCGACGACGTCGAGCACCTGGTCGTAGAAGGAGAACGAGCCGGGGACGGACGCGTCGTCGGCGTCGAGCCCGAGCTCGACGAGGCGCCGCACGGTCGCGAGGCGCAGCTCGCGTGCCGTGGACTCGAGCTCGTCGGCGCTCGTCCGCCCGGCCCAGAAGGCCTCCACGGCCTTCTTGAGCTCGCGGCGGCGCCCGATGCGCGGGTAGCCGAGGACGGTCCCGGCGGGGAACGGCACGGGCCCGTCGGCCGGGAAGTGGGTAGGGGAGGGTACGGAGACGGTCATGATCGATACCTCTTGCTGGTCCCGGGGACCGGTCAGACGGGGCTGCCGTGCGTGGCGGCGCCCGTCGTGGGCAGGGAGGTGCCGGTGACCCACGGCCCGCTGGCCAGGTCCGGGACGAGCGGGGACGGTACGGCGCCCGAGCTGTTCGGGCTCCCACCGTCGGTCCCGCGCGTCCCGCCGCCGAGGTGGACACCCTCGAGCAGGTCGAGTGCGGCGTGGTGCTTGTTGAACGTGTACACGTGCAGACCGGGGGCGCCGGCGTCGAGGACGCGCTGCGCGAGGTCGACCGAGTACGCGATCCCGTAGGCGTGCTGCGCCTGCGGGTCGGGCAGGGCGTCGAGCGCCTCCAGCAGGTGCCGGGGAGCGGGGACGCCCATGAGCTCCTCGACGCGGCGGAGCCGTCGTGGCTCCGTCGTGGGCAGCAGCCCGGCGAGGATCGGGATCGTCACGCCGGCCGCGCGGGCCTCGGCGACGAAGTCGGTGTACGACGACGCGTCGTAGAACAGCTGGGTGATCGCGAAGCTCGCGCCGGCCTGCTGCTTCTGCCACAGGCGGCGGACCTCCTGGGCGCGCGTCGTGCCGGCGGGCCGGTTGCCGTCGGGGAAGGTCGCGACGGCGATGGTCAGCGGCCGGGCCGCGCCGCGCAGGGCCGACGACGGGTTCGCCGCGCAGCGCGACGCCTCGACCTCGCGCAGCAGGGCGACGAGCTCGATGCTCGAGCGGACGCCGTCCGGCGCGGGCCGCCAGTCGGGCTGGTCCTTCGGCGGGTCGCCGCGTAGCGCGAGGAAGCTGCGCACGCCGGCGTCGAGGAAGTCGGCGATGACCTCCTCGACGTCCTCGCGCGACGCGCCCACGCACGTGAGGTGGGCGATCGGCAGCACGGGCGTGCCCTGGACCAGGCGCGCGATGACCTCGCGCGACGTCGCGCGGTCGGTGCCGGCGGCACCGTAGGTCACGGACACGAAGTCGGGGTGCGTCGCGACGAGCCGGCGCGCCGTCTCCCAGAACTTCGGCGCCGCGTCGGGGCGCCGGGGCGGCATGAGCTCGAACGACACGGTGGGACCGTGCGTGAAGGATGCCTCGTGGACCATAGTCACTCCATCGACCCTGGCGTTAGCACCTTTGTCCTCGGGAGGCTTCCGTCGGCGGGTTGCTGCGGTGTCGTCGAGCCAGGACTCTCGACCGCTCTGGATGGTTGCCCTCGATCGTAGAGGCGATCCGCCATGCGGTCGAGAGCGCCCGCCTGATGAGACGACGTGACGACGGGTGAGATGCGGCAGGCCCGAGTTCCCGCGGGAGCGGGCGCCCTGCCCCCGCTCCCGCGGTCGGCGGGCGTCCTGCCCCCCCACGGGTTACGGTCGGTCCGATCCTGCGACGGAGGTGCCGACCCGTGCCGAACCGCTCGTCCCGCGCCCCGCGCGCGTCACGTCCGATCGTCGTCCTCGGAGCAGCGCTGCTCGCCGTCGCGCTCCTCGTCGCACTCGTCGTGCCCGCCGGCAGGTCCGCGGCCGCGCAGGTCGAGACGGGACGCCTCTCGCTGTTCAAGCGGATCGAGAACCTCGACACCGGCTCGTCCGAGGGCCGGCGCGAGCTGTGGACGATGCACGCGCGGAACCTCGACACCGGGCAGGTGATCGAGGGGGACGGGCTCAACGGCGTCCAGTCCCTCGAGGTGCCGGCGGGGACTTACCGCATCTGGGAGTCCGGCGGCGTCGACGGCTACCGGTTCCAGAGCTGGAGCTGCGGGGGCGACGACATCCTCGACCCGACGCCCGAGGTCGTCGTCCCCCCGGGCGGCACGCTGACCTGCACGGTCGACAACGAGGCGATCTTCCCGACGCTCACGCTCGTCAAGGACGTCGTGGGCGGGACGGCGTCGCCCGAGGACTGGACCCTGCGCGCGCAGGGGCCCTCCGCGATCGCGGGTCCCTCGGGCTCCGACGCCGTGACGCGCCAGGAGGTCCGCATCGGGCAGTACACGCTCTCCGAGGAGGGCGGTCCCGACGGCTACCGCAGCGACGGGTGGGCGTGCGACGGCGCCGACCTCGCCGGCGACGTCGTGACGATCGACCTCGCGGCCTCGGTGACGTGCACGGTGACGAACGTCGGACCGGTCGCGCCGACCGCGCCGACGCTGACCCTGGTCAAGGACGTCGTCGGGGGCCCGGCGTCCCCGGGGGACTGGACGCTCGCCGCGGCCGGCCCGCAGACGCTCTCCGGGACGACGGGCTCGGCCGACGTCACGGCCGTCGAGGTCGCGACCGGGACGTACGCGCTGACGGAGGACGGCCCGCCCGGGTACGACGTCGCGTGGGCGTGCACGGGGGCGGCCGCCGGCGACGGCTCGGGAGGCGCGGTCACGGTCGCCGAGGGCGAGGACGTCGTGTGCACGGCGACGAACACGTGGACCGGCGCGACGCTCACGCTCGCCAAGCTGCTCGAGGGCGAGCGGTTCGCCGTGCCGGAGCACTGGACGCTCACCGCGACCGGCGCGGCGACGACGGTCAGCGGGCCGTCCGGGTCGGACGCCGTCACGGACGCGTACGTCCCCGCGGGTGACTACACGCTCGCCGAGGACGGCTGGAGCGGCTTCGCCGCCGGTCCGTGGGAGTGCACGGGCGCGACGGTGACGGGCGACGTCGTCGCCGTGCCCGAGGGCGGCGACGTCACGTGCACGATCACCAACACGCCGCTGCCGTCCCTGCTCACGCTCGTCAAGGAGGTCGACGGCGGGCCCGCGGCCCCGGAGGACTGGACGCTGTCGGCGACCGGGCCGGGACCGGACGGGGCCGACGCGACGATCTCGGGGCCGTCCGGCAGCACCGCGGTGACCCAGGTCGACGTCGGCGAGGGCGTGCACGCGCTCGCCGAGTCCGGAGGACCGCCGGGCTACGAGCAGGGCGCGTGGGAGTGCGTCGGCGGGCTGCTCCAGGCGGGGGCGAACGTCGTCGTCGGTCCGGACGAGGACGTCGTGTGCACGGTGACCAACACCTACGTCGAGGCGACGCTCACGCTCGGCAAGGTCGTGGTCGGAGGCTCCCCCGACCCGGCCGCGTGGACGCTCAGCGCGAGGTCCGCGGACGACGTCGCCGTCCTCGAGGGACCGGCCGGCAGCGACGCCGTCACGTCCGTCCCCGTCCCGACGGGCAGCTACGACCTCGCCGAGACGGGCGGGTTCGGCGGCTACGTCTCCGAGGGGTGGACGTGCGACGGCGGGACGCTCGACGGGTCCACCGTGACGCTCGTGCCCGGCGACGACGTCACGTGCGTCGTGACGAACCGTGCCGAGACACCGCACCTCACGCTCGTCAAGGAGCTCGACGACCGCGGCTACACCGGCGACGCGCAGCCGACCGACTGGACGCTCGGCGCCACGGGCGAAGGCCGCACCATCGCAGGGGTGACGGGCAGCCCGGAGGTGTCGCACGTCGCGGTCGAGCCCGGCCGCTACGTGCTCACCGAGTCGGGCGGGCCGGACGGCTGGACCGCGCTGCGCTGGTCGTGCGACGACGCGCGCGTCGTGCGCTCGCTGTCGACGACGGTCCCGGGCACCGCGGTCTCCACGGTCGTCGTCGAGCCGGGCGACGACGTCACGTGCACCGTGACGAACCACTGGCAGGCGGGCACCCTCACCCTGCACAAGGCCGTCGTGGACGACGCCGCACCCGCCGACGACTGGGAGCTCACCGCTGCGGGCCCCAGCCCGGTCTCCGGGTTCGACGGCAGCCCCGACGTCACCGCGGTCCCCGTCGCCGAGGGCACGTACGACCTGTCGGAGACCGGCGGCGCCGTCGACTACACGGCGGGGGACTGGGTGTGCGACGGCGGGGAGCTCGTCGACGCCGACACCGTCCAGGTGGACGACGGCGCCGCCGTCGTGTGCACGGTGACGAACACCGTGGTCCAGCCCCCGCCGACGCCCACCCCGACCGACCCGACGACGCCGCCGACGGACGGCCCGACCCCGGACGACCCGGGCACCGGCACGGACGACGGGCCGGGTGGCACGGAGGACGGCGCGGACGACGGCGGGACGGGCGCCATGGCCGCGACCGGCGCGAGCGTCGCCGCGCTCGTCGCGGCCGCGTTCGCGGCGCTCGCGGTCGGCGCCGTGCTCCTCGCCCTGCGCCGGCGAGCGGGCTGAGGGCCGGCGACGTGGGCGGCGACGTGGCCGAGGACGACGCACCTCCGCGCCGCAGGTCGCTGCGCGAGACCGTCACGGTCGTCGTGCTGTCGGTCTCCGCGGTGCTGACCGCCTGGAGCGGCTTCGAGGCGAGCAAGTGGGGCGGGGAGATGTCGATCGCCTTCTCGCGGGCCTCGTCGCAGCGCATCGAGGCGGCGCGCGAGGCCGCGACAGCGGACGCCGCCCGGGCGGTGGACCTCCAGGTCTTCAGCCTGTGGCTCGAGGCGTACGCGACGGACGACACCGAGCTCGAGGAGTTCACCCGCGCACGGTTCACGGACCACTTCGCCCCCGCGTTCGAGGAGTGGACGGCGCAGCGGCCGCTGCAGAACCCCGACGCGGCGCGCAGCCCGTTCGCGCTCGACGCGTACGTCCCGCCCGGGGAGGTGGAAGCCGCGGAGGCCGACGCCCGGGCGGACGCCTACTTCGCCCAGGCGCTCGTCAACAACCAGCGCGGCGACGACTACACCCTGGTCACCGTGCTGTTCGCGCTCGTCCTGTTCTTCGGCGCGTTCGCAGGGCGGTTCCGCTCCGAGCGCGCGTCGTGGACGATGGTGGGGGCGGCGTGCGTGCTGCTCGTCGTGGGCGTCGGCTTCCTGCTCGCCTTCCCGAAGATCCTCTGACCTGCGCGAGGAGGCGCGATGGAGCGCACGACCACCGACCCCGGCGACCTCGTCGCGTCGGTGCCCGACCGGTTCCGGGACGACGTGGCCCGGCTCGACGCGGAGATCTCGCGCGTCATGGCCGGCCACTCGCGGGTCCTGTGGGAGGGGGTGTTCTGGGGCGGCACCGCGCAGCGGATCATCGGCTACGGCGACCTCGTGCAGCAGCGGTCGCGCGGCGAGCCCGTCGAGTGGTTCGTCGTCGGGCTCGCGGCGCAGCAGGAGCACGTGAGCCTCTACGTCAACGCGGTCGAGGACGGGCGGTACCTCGCGGAGACGTACGGGCCGGAGCTCGGGGACGTGAAGGTCGGCAAGGCAGCGGTGACGTTCCGGTCGCTCGACCGCGTGGACCTCGACGCGCTCCTGCGGCTCGTCGCGCGGGCGGCCGCCCAGGTCGACCCGACGCCGCAGCCGACCGGCGAGCTCGAGGTGGCGGACGACGGCGCGCGCGACCTCGTCCTGCGCCGCAGGTTCCGCGCGTCCGCCGCGGACCTGTGGCCGGACGTCGCGGAGCCGGCAGGCCTCGCGCGCTGGTACGGCGTGGTCGAGGGCGACCCGCGCGCGGGCACGACCGTCCGCCTGCGCATGACGGCCGAGGACGGCGAGCCGGTCGACGAGGCGAACGTGCTCGCGTGCGACCCGCCGCGCTCGTTCTCCGTCGACCAGGGCGGCTGGCGCGTGTCCGTCGCGCTCACGCCGCGCCGCGGCCGCACGACCGAGCTCGAGCTGCGTCACCGGCTCGGCCCCGAGGACGACCCGGGCGACATCGGGCCCGGGTGGGAGTACTACCTCGATCGGCTCACGGCCGCGCGCGGCGGCCCACCGGCCAAGCCGTTCGACACGTACGTCGAGACGCTGCGCGGGCACTACTCGGCGTGACCCACGGGCCCGTCGCCTGCGGCGCGGACCCTGCGGACGAACCGGACGAGCTCGTCCGCCATCGCGTCCGGCTCCCAGGTGTGCTGCGCCCCCGCGACGGCGCGCGACGCGCCGTGCGGGACCGCCGCGGCGATCGCCTCGGCCGCGGGCGGCATCTCCGGGAAGGTGCTGGTCCCGTAGACCGCGAGCACCGGGACGTCGACGCTGCCGAGCGAGCCGTCCTCGAGGGCCGCGGTGGCCCACACGAGCGACTGGCCGTCGGCGCGCTGGCTCGCCGACGCCCGTGCCAGCTGCTCGAAGTCAGGCGACGCCCGCATGCCGTCGAGCCACTCGGGCGGCATGTCCTTCATGTACTGCTCCGTCGCGCCGACGTGGTCGCCCGCGTCCAGCCGGCGCTCGAACTCGTCGATCCACTCCTTCGTCGTCGCGGCGTCGTCGCCGAGCGGAGCCTCCCACAGCACGAGGCCGGTGACGGGCAGCCCCGCGTGGGCGGCGGCGAGCGCGATGGAGCAGCCCGACGAGTGTCCGCACAGGACGGCGCCGTCGCCCGACCCGCCGTCGGCGACGGAGATCGCCGCCGCGACGGCGGCGAGCTCGCGCTCGAGGTCGAGCACGCCGTCGGCCGGGCTCTCGCCGCGCCCGAGCCGGTCGAAGACCATGGTCCGCACGCCGCGCTGCGCCACCCGCTCGGCCGTGCCGGTGGTCACCGGGTCGACCGCGCGGAACGGCCCGGCGCCCGCGACGAACACCAGCCCGGGACCGTCGCCGTACCGGTCGTAGGCGATCGTGTCGCCGCGGCTCGTCATCACGTGCTCCGTCATGGTGCTCCCTCCGATCCGCCCGGCGGACGCCGGGTCGAGGGTGAGACCCGCCGGCGCCGCGCGACTCATCGGCGCAGCAGGTCGGCGGGGCGCCCCCTAGGCTCGGGGGCATGGATCTCGAGGAACGTCTGGCCGTCTTCATCGACTACGAGAACCTCGCGCTCGGCGCGCGCGAGCACCTGGGCGGGATGGCGTTCGACTTCGGGCCGATCGCGGACGCGCTCGCGGTGCGGGGGCGGGTGGTCGTGCGCCGCGCGTACGCCGACTGGTCGTACTTCGACGAGGACCGCCGTTCGCTCACGCGCCACCAGGTCGAGCTCATCGAGATGCCGCAGCGCATGGGTGCGTCGCGCAAGAACGCGGCCGACATCAAGATGGTGGTCGACGCGATCGAGATGGCGTTCGAGCGCGACTACATCTCCACGTTCGTCATGTGCACGGGCGACTCGGACTTCTCCCCGCTCGTGCACAAGCTGCGCGAGCTCAACAAGCGGGTGATCGGCGTCGGTGTCGAGAAGTCGACGTCCCGGCTCCTGCCGCCGGCGTGCGACGAGTTCCTCTTCTACGACCGGCTGGAGGGCGTCGACGTGCCCGACGAGCCGGACGAGGCCCGCGGTGCGTCGCGCCGGCCGTCGGGGCGTCCCGGTGGCGGGGGCAACGCGCCCCGGGGACGGCGCCGCGCGACGTCGGGCACGCCGGAGAAGGCCGCGAAGCCGGAGCCGACGCGCGAGCAGTCGGCGCGCGAGGCGGCTGCGGCGCTCGTCGGGTCGGGCGCGGCGGAGCAGGAGCCCACGACCGGTGACGTCGCGCGCCCGGACGAGGCTGCCGAGGAGGCGTCGGCCGAGGGCGTCGTGCCCACGACCACGCCCGCGGGGGCCGCGCCCGGCGGCCAGGACGACGCGACCGGCGCCGGGTCGGACGACGACGCGCCGGCCGGTGAGGACGTGCCCATGGAGGTGCGGGTCGCGCAGACCCTCGCCGACCTCGAGTCGTCCACGGGCGGCGCGGTCACGGCGTCGGTGCTCAAGCGCACACTGCTGCGCAAGGACCCGACGTTCAGCGAGGCCGACTACGGGTTCCGGACGTTCGGCGAGTTCCTGCGGTTCCTCGCCGACCGGGGCTTCGTGGAGCTCGCCACGGGACCGTCGACCGGCGACCCGGAGGTGGCGCTGCCCGCCCAGAACACCGACTCGACGTTCGAGCTGCTGCGCTCGGTCGTCCAGGACGAGGGCGGCTCGGCGGCGCTGTCGGGGCTCAAGAACGCGATCCGCAAGCGGCGGCCCGACTTCAGCGAGAAGGCGCTCGGCTACCGCGGCTTCCTCCAGTTCTGCAAGGCCGCGCAGTCGGCCGGCGCCGTCGCCCTCGCGTGGGACGACGACGCCGACGACTACCTCGTCACGGTGCCGTGAGGCTCCGCCGCGCCGGGGGTCCGTCCCCCGGCGCGGCAGCCCGCGTCAGCGACCGACGAACCCGAGCAGCGCCTTGTTGACCTCGTCCGCGTGCGTCCACAGCAGGCCGTGGGGAGCGCCCTCGACCTCGACGTACTCGGCGTCCGGCACGAGGTCGCGGAACCGGCGGGCCGTGGCGTCGATCGGCAGGATGTTGTCCTTCGTGCCGTGCAGGATCAACGTCGGCTTCCCGGCCGCGCGGACGGCCTCGACGTCGGCGCGGAAGTCCTCGATCCAGGACGGCACGACGGCGTACGCGGCCACGGGGGCCGACCCGACGGCCGTGTTCCAGCTCGCACGCACGACCTCCTCGCTGATGCGCGTCCCGAGGTTCTCCTCGAGGTTGTAGAAGTCGGAGTAGAACTGCGTGAACCACGCGTAGCGGTCGGTGCGCGCGGACTCGACGATGCCGTCGAACACGGACTGGGGCACGCCCTCGGGGTTGTCGTCGCGCTCGACGAGGAACGGCTCGAGCGAGGCGAGGAACGCGAGCTTGGCGACGCGGTCGTGGCCGTGGTTCTTGACGTACCGGGCGAGCTCGCCCGTGCCCATGGAGAACCCGACGAGGATCACGTCGCGCAGGTCGAGCGTCTCGAGGACGGTGTCGAGGTCCTTGGCGAACGTGTCGTAGTCGTAGCCCGACCCGACCTTGCTCGACCCGCCGAAGCCACGGCGGTCGTACGTGATCACGCGGTGACCGGCGGCGAGGAGCTCGCGCGTCTGCAGCTCCCAGCTGTGGCCGTCGAGCGGGTATCCGTGGATCAGGACGACGGGCTGCCCCGAGCCCTGGTCCTCGTAGTACAGCTCGATGTCGGTGCTGTTCTCCTGGCCGACGGTGATGTACCCCATGGCGTGCTCCCTTGTCCGGAAACCTGGCAGAGAACGGTCGTTCTCCGCGTGGTCGCTACACTAGAGAACGATGGTTCTCCGCGCAAGGGGCCGGGGATGAACGGAAGGTGCACGATGCTCGACGAGACGACGGCGCGCGCCACGGTGACCGCCGCGGCCGACCGGCTCTTCTACGCCCGCGGGGTGCAGTCCGTCGGCATGGACGCGGTGCGCGCCGAGGCGGGCGTGTCGCTCAAGCGCATCTACGCGCTCTTCCCGTCCAAGGAGGACCTCGTCGTCGCCGTCCTCGAGGGCCGGACGCGACAGTGGTCGGACGGCCTCGAACGGTCGGCCGCCACCGCGGCCACGCCGCGGGACCGGGTCCTCGCCGTGTTCGACTTCCTCGACACGTGGTTCCGCGAGGACGGGTTCCGGGGCTGCGCGTTCATCAACTCGTTCGGTGAGCTCGGCGCCACGTCGCCGCGCGTCGCGGACGCCGTGCGCGAGCACAAGGAGTCGTTCCAGCGGTACGTGCTGAGCCTCGTCCGAGACGCCGGCCTGCCGGACGCCGTCGCGCTCCAGGTGGTGCTCCTCGCCGAGGGCGCGCAGACCACGGCGGCGATCACGCACGACGCCGACGTCGCCCGCGAGGCGCGCAGCGCCGCCGCGGCGCTCCTGGCCGCCGCCGTCGCCGCCTGACGCGCACGATCGTTCAAGACCACGCTGTCCGCCGCGCGATAGACCGTCCTCGGCGCACCGTGCGCCGCGGGAGGAGCGGGACGCGATGGGTGGACGGTCGGCGACGGGACTCGTCGGGCTCGGCACGATGGGGGAGCCCGTGGCGCTGCGTCTGCTCGAGGCAGGGACGGATCTCGTCGTCTGGAACCGGACGCCCGGCCGGGCGGACGCCGTCGTCCGGGCCGGCGCGTCGCGCGCGGCCGATCTCGACGAGGTGTTCGCGCGGGCCGCGACCGTGGTGCTCGTCCTCACCGACGAGGACGCCGTCGACGACGTCCTCGGCCGCGGCACGCCCGCCTTCGCCCGGCGCGTGGCCAGGACGACGCTCGTCCAGGTCGGCACGGTCGCGCCCGACTGGTCGGCGAGCCTCGCACGCGACGTGCGCGCCGCCGGTGGCGTCCTCGTCGAGGCACCCGTCTCCGGGTCGCGGGGACCGGCGGAGGACGGTGAGCTCGTCGTCATGCTCGCGGGTGACGACGACGCCGCCCTCGCCAGGGTGGAACGTCTGGTCGCGCCCCTGGCCCGCGCCGTCGTGCGGTGCGGGTCGGTGCCCGCCGCCACGCGCACGAAGATCGCCGTGAACACCTATCTCGTGGGGATGGTGACGGCGCTCGTGGAGGCGTTCCACGTCGCCGAGCGCACCGGTGTGGACCCGCGCGTGCTCGAGCGCGTGCTCGACGCCGGGCCCATGGCCTCGGCGGTGTCGCGCACGAAGGCCGACAAGCTGGTGCGCGAGGACCGCAGCGTCCAGGCGGCGGTCGACGACGCGTGGCGCAACGCGCGGCTCGCCGTCGCCGTCGCGCGCGGCGCCGGTGCCGTGACGCCCGTGCTCGCGGCGGCCGAGGAGGTCTACGGCGCGACGTCGGCCGCAGGCCTCGGGCGCGCGGACATGGTGGCGACGCTGGAGGCGCTGCGGGTCGCGTCCCGCCAGGCGCCCGGCGGCAGGCCGTAGGCGCCGTGGAAGGCCCGGGTCAGATGGCTCTGGTCGGCGAACCCCGCGAGCACCGCGGTCTCGGCGAGCCCGGTACCGGCGTCCAGCAGCGACCGTGCGCGGTCGAGCCGGCGCTGGGTGCGGAACCGGCTCGGGCTCGTGCCGAAGGCCGCACGGAACTGGCGGGCGAGCGACCAGCGGTCGGTGCCCGCGACGCGCTCGAGGTCCGCCGCGGTGTGCGCGGCCGCCGGGTCGTCGGCGAGCCGCACGCGCACGCGCGTCACGGCGGGGAGGTCGATCCGCGGAGGGCGGCGGTCCGCCGGAGCGCGGTCGGCACGCCGCTCGAGCTCGTCGGCGACGGCCGCGACCAGCTCCGCGGACGCGAGGTCGTCGAGCGGCTCGTCGAGACGCGCGAGGTGCGCGGCGAGCCCGGGCAGCGGGTCGCGCACCACCGGGTCGGCCACGAACGGCAGCGGCCGTCCACCGAGCGCCGCCTGCACGAGCGCCGGGTCGACGTAGAGGATGCGGTAGCCGAACCCGTCGTCGGTGCCGGGCGCGCCGTCGTGGGTCTCGTCGGGGTGCAGCACGTGCCACTGACCGGCGAGGCAGTGCCGCAGCCGTCCGCGGTAGCGGAACGTCTGCACCCCGGCGAGCGTCGTGCCGATCGCGTACGTGTCGTGGCGGTGCGGCGAGAAGGCCTCGCCGCGCAGCGCGGCCTCCATCCGCTCGATCCCGGGTGCACCGCCGCCGAACCGCAGCCGCACACCGGTCGCTACCGTGTCCACGCGCCCACGCTAGGCGAGGACGACCCCGAGGAGGAGACGTGCAGGACCTGACGCCCGACCGGACCGCCGCCGTGCCGGAGGCCGCGCGCTACGTCGAGACGCTGCGCGTGCCGGCGATGAGCGTCGGGACGTACGTGATCCCCGCCGGGGGGCACGACCCGCAGGGCCCGCACCGCGAGGACGAGGTCTACGTCGTCCTGGCCGGGCGCGGGCGCCTCTGGACGCCGACCCGCACGGTCGACGCCGTGCCAGGCTCCGTGCTGTTCGTCCCCGTCGGCGAGGAGCACCGGTTCGTCGACGTCGTGGAGGACCTCACCGTCGTCGTGGTGTTCTCCCCGGCCGAGACGCGACCCGGTCCCGCGGCCTGAGCGGCTCCGCCTGAGCCGTCCGCCCGGACGGGCCGACCCGGGCGGCGTCACACCGTGCGCACGACGTCCTCCGGCGGGTCCTCCGCCGTCCCGTCGTCGCGCGCCGGCGCGGCGGGGGCGCGGCGTGCGCCCATCCGGCTCGCGATGAGCGGCAGCGTGACCACCGACAGCACGCCCGCTCCGACGAGCGCGGCGCCGATGTCGGTGGGCATCGAGCCGTCCTCCACGGCGATCTCCGTGAGCGCGACGAGCAGGGGCAGCGTCGTCGTCGAGTACAGCGCGGCCTGCACCCGCTCGGTCCGGGGCAGCTCCTGGCGGAACCACAGCAGCACGGGCCCGCCGCGCACGACGAGCATCGCCGCGAGGAAGACGAGCGGCACGAGGGGCTCGGCGATGATCGAGTCGACGTCGAGACCCATGCCCGAGCTGACGAAGAACACGGGGACGAACACGCCCCACGCGACGGCGTCGAGCTTGCGCTCCAGCGCCTCGACGTCGCCCGGCGCCCAGCGGCGCAGCACCATCCCGCCGACGAACGCGCCGAGCACGGCGTCGAAGCCCATGGACTGCGCGGTCGCGAGGAGCGTGACGAGCAGGAGGACCGTCAGCCGGAGGGTGCTCTGCCCGGTGCCGTGCTCGGACCGCAGCATGAGCGTGCCTCCGAGACCGGTCCCGATCCGGTCGGGGAGCGCGGCGAGGGCGAGCGACAGCACGACGAACGCGCCGAGCAGCAGCGCCGCCGTCCCCGAGTTCCGTGTCCCCAGGAGCACGGCCATCGCGACGATCGGGCCGAGCTCGCCGAACGCCCCGAGCACGAGCACCGACCGGCCCAGCCGGCCGCCGAGCCGGCCGTCCTCCCGCAGGATCGGCAGCACGATGCCCAGGGCCGTGGTGGTCAGCGCGATCGCGCCCGCCGCGAGCAGCTCGGGCGGCTGGTGACCGGGCAGCAGCAGGAGCGCCGCGGCCCCGAGCACGAACGACGTCAGCCACGCCCCGCCCGCCCGACGGCCGACGCGCCGGCGCAGGAGGTCCGGCTCGAGCTCGTAGCCGGCCAGGAGGAACAGGAAGCCCATGCCGAGGTCGGCGAGCAGCGTCACGGAGTCCGGCCCCGCCAGGTCCAGGAGCTGCGGCCCGATGACGACGCCGCCCAGGAGCAGCAGCACCACCTGCGGCACGCGGCTGCGCACCGGCATGAGGCCCGTGAGCAGCGGCGCGGCGAGAGCCACGACGAAGACCGGGACGAGCTCGGCGTACGGGTTCACACGAGCCTCCGATCGGCCGGGTGCGGGCGCGGCGTTGCCGGACCAGCATCCCGCACGGCGTCGCCCGGCGCCCGGCGCCGCTCCGGACGTGCCGCCGGTGGTCCCACGGACGCAGGGAGCGGACCCGGGGCGGTCACGGCGTCGGGTAGCGTCGTGCGCCGGCCGACCGGCCACGCCCCCCGACGCAGGACCGCACCATGACAAGCCCCTCGACCACGCCGCCGGAGTCCGCCGCCGGGCCCGCCGGCGACTCCCGGGACCACCTCGGCCACGGCCTGCGAGCCCGGCACCTGACGATGATGGGGCTCGGCTCCGCTATCGGGGCCGGGCTGTTCCTCGGCTCGGGCGTCGGGATCGCCACCGCCGGGCCGGCGGTGCTCGTCTCGTACTCGATCGCGGGCCTCCTCGTCATCCTCGTCATGCGCATGATGGCCGAGATGGCGAGCGCGCGGCCCGCCAGCGGCTCGTTCTCCGTGTACGCGGAGGAGGCACTCGGGCCGTGGGCGGGGTTCGTGCTCGGCTGGCTCTACTGGTTCATGCTCGTCATGGTGCTCGGCGCGGAGATCACGGGCGCCGCGCAGATCGTCACCGGCTGGTTCCCCGACGTGCCGCAGTGGGGCGTGGCGCTCGCCGTCGTGGTCGTGTTCGCGGTCGTGAACCTGTGGGGCGTGCGCCAGTTCGGCGAGTTCGAGTTCTGGTTCGCGTTCGTCAAGGTCGCCGCCATCGTCGGGTTCCTCGTGGTCGGGGTGCTGCTCGTGCTCGGGCTCCTGCCCGGCACCGACCCCGTCGGCACGAGCAACCTGCTCGGCCAGGGCGGCTTCGCGCCCGAGGGGTGGGGCGGCGTCGCGGCCGGGCTGCTCGTCGTCGTCTTCGCGTTCGGCGGCATCGAGATCGTCACCATCGCCGCCGCGGAGGCGCGCGACCCGCGCACCGCCGTCGCGCGCGCGACCCGCAGCATCGTGTGGCGCATCCTCGTGTTCTACCTGGGCTCCGTCGCCGTCATGGTGCTCGTGCTCCCGTGGGACTCGCCGGCCCTCGCCGAGAGCCCTTTCGTCGCCGTCCTCGACGTCGCCGGGTTCGCGGGCGCGGCCCGGCTCATGGAGGTCGTGGTCGTCGTCGCGCTGCTCTCGGCGTTCAACGCCAACGTGTACGGGACGTCGCGCATGGCGTACTCGCTCGCCGGCCGTGGCGACGGCCCGACGGCGCTGCGCCGCGTCTCGCGCCGCGACGTCCCGTGGGTCTCGGTGCTCGTCTCGGTGTTCTTCTCGCTGGTCGCCGTCGGGCTCAACCGGCTGCTGCCCGAGGCGCTGCTCGGCATCCTGCTCAACGCCGTCGGCGCCGCGCTCCTCGTCGTGTGGGTGCTCGTCGCCGTGTCGCAGCTGCGCCTGCGCCGCCGGCTCGAGGCGCAGGCGCGCGCCGCGGGCGAGCCGATGGCGCTGCGCATGTGGGGCTACCCGTGGCTGACGTGGGCCGTGCTCGTGGCGCTCGCCGCGCTCACCGTCCTCATGCTCACCGACGACGCCGCGCGCGCCCAGCTCTTCTCGACCGCCGGCCTCGTGGTGGTCCTCCTGGCGCTCTACGCCCTGACGCGGGGCGGTCGCGCCCGGCGTCTGGCCCGGAACGGTCAGCACTCCGCGCCGCCCGGGTGACCTGTGGTGCTGACACGCGGCGCGCAGTGGCGACGTGTCAGCACGGGAGGGCACCGGGGCGACGTGTGGTGCTGACACGGGGTCGTGCACAATGTGCGGATGACCTACCGGGTGCTCAAGCTCGTCCTGTCGCTGCTGGCGTTCGTGCTGCTGCGTCCGCAGGTCACGGGCCGCAACAACGTGCCGCGCAGCGGCCCGGTCATCCTCGCGAGCAACCACCTGTCGTTCATCGACTCGCTCATCATCCCGATCGTCGCGCCGCGGCACGTGACGTTCCTCGCCAAGGCGGAGTACTTCACGGGGCGCGGGATCAAGGGCCGGCTCTCCCGGTGGTTCTTCACGAAGATGGGGCACATCCCCGTGCAGCGCGACGACCCGCGCGCCGGCACCCGCTCGCTCGAGGACGCGCTCGCGGTGCTCACGCACGGCGGGGCGTTCGGCATCTACCCCGAGGGCACGCGCTCCCGCGACGGGCGGCTGCACAAGGGCCGCACGGGCGTGGCGTGGCTCGCGCTCGCCGGCCACGCGCCCGTCGTCCCCGTCGCGGTGCGCGGCACGGACAAGGTGCAGCCGGTCGGCTCGCGACTGCCGCGCATCCACCGGGTGCAGGTGCACTTCGGGCGGCCGATCGACCCTGCGCGCCAGATCACCGCCGGCGCGACGCCCGCACAGGCACGGCGCGAGCTGACCGACGAGGTCATGGCCTCGATCCACCGCATGAGCGGCCAGGAGCTCGCGGCCTGACCGGGTGCCCCGCGCGGCTCAGCCGCTGACCGCGCTCAGGCCGAACGCGGTCGCGAACCCCAGCACGGTCACGAGCCCCGTGACCGGCCCGCCGAACTCCGTCGCCTCCGGGATCATCGTGTCGACGAGCATCGTCAGCAGCGCGCCCGCCGCGAACGCCTGCACGACGGCGACCGTCGCGCCCGACGCCGAGCCGAGCGCGAGGTAGCCGACGCCGGCCGCGAGCGCCGAGACCGCCGTCGTGCCGCCCCACAGCAGCCACAGCCGCCGCCTGGACGTGCCGGCCTGCACGAGCCCGGACGTCGCGGACATCGCCTCCGGCAGGTTCGACAGGAACACGGCCGCGAGCATCGCGACGCTCACGCCACCGCCACCCACGAGCGTCGAGCCGAGCACCACGGACTCCGGGACGCCGTCGAGCGCCGTGCCGAGCGCGATCGCGCCGCCCTGCCCCTGCGCCTGGACGCCCGTCGACCGCTTGCGGCCCGCGCCGCCGAGCCGGTCGATGAGCAGGTCGCCGACGAAGAACGTCAGCGCGCCGGCCGCGAGGCCACCGAGCAGCACCCAGCCGCTGGCCCGGCCCGAGGCGTCCTCGACGAGGTCGTACGCGACCGCGCTGATGAGCACGCCCGCGCCGAACGCCATGACGAGCCCGACGAGCCGCTTGCCCGGTGGTCGCCACAGCACCAGCGCGGCGCCGAGCAGCAGCGACGAGCTCGCGAGCAGTCCCCACCAGAAGCCCTCCACGCACCCCAGTGGAGCAGCACCACGGCGGGACCGCACGGTGGTACGGGACCGCACGGTGGCCGGGAGCGGGACGCCGCAGCGTCCGACGTCGCCCGCTCACCCGGGAGGGGGAGGCGCCCGCAGCGCCGTCCCGCCAGGATGGGGGGCATGACGCGCGGGGAACGGCCAGGATCGCGCCGCGCCTGGCGGGCGGTCGTCGCACCGCTGCGCAGCGCCGCGACGGTCCGGGCGGGTGTCTACCTCGTCATCGGTGGCGTCGTCGCGGGCGCGTACCTGGTCCTGGTCTCCGGCTTCGTGCAGATGTTCGCCTCGGCGCAGACGCCGCGCGTGGCGACGACCGTGCTCGCGGTGGTCTCCGCGGCCATCGCCGCGACGCCGCCGTTCCTCGCGCCGGTGCGGGCGCTCGAGATCGCCGCGGTGCGCACGTTCCTCGACGTCGACGTGCCCGTGCCGGACGCCGCGTCGTCGCCGACCGCCCCCACGCGCTGGCGGGCCGCCGCCTGGTACGGGCTGCACCTCGCGCTCGGCGCGGTGGTGCTCGTCGTGGTGCTGCTGGCCGTGCCCGTCGCGACACAGCTCGTGCTGTCCGCGGCCGGGGTCGAGCCGGTGCTGCTCACGGACTGGCGGCCGTGGGAGGTGGTGCCGCGCTGGGCGTGGGCCGTCGTCGCGGTCCTGCTCCTCGTCGCGCTCCCGTACGTGACGGTCGGGGCGCGTGCGCTCCTGCGGCAGGCCGCCGGGCCGCTGCTCGGGCCGGACCAGAGCGAGCGGATCGCCGAGCTCGAGGCCGCGGCGGACCGCGAGGCCGAGCGCGGGAGGCTCGCGCGCGAGCTCCACGACTCGGTGGGTCACGCCCTGACCGTCACGACGCTGCAGGCCGCGGCCGCGTCGCGGCTCCTCGCGACCGACCCCGACGGCGCGCGTCGTGCGCTCGCCGCGATCGAGGAGACCGGCCGGTCCGCGATGGCGGACCTCGACCACGTGCTGGGTCTCCTGCGGGCGGGGTCGGGGCCGCCCGGTGCCGGCGCGTCCGGCCGGGCGCCCGCGTGCACCCTCGGCGACCTCGACGCGCTGCTCGACGACGCACGCCGGGCCGGGGCTGAGGTGCGCCGAGTCCCGGCGCCGGGCGGGCTCGACGACGTCCCGCGCGCGACGTCGCAGGAGGCGTACCGGGTGGTCCAGGAGGCGCTGACCAACGCGCTGCGGCACGCGCCGGGCGGGGTGGTGACCGTCGCCGTCGCGGTCGGGGGCGGTCCGCCCGCGCGGCTGCGGGTCGAGGTCACGAACCCGGTCGGGGCGAGCGTGCGCCGTCCGGCACCCGGTGGAGGGCGTGGGATACCGGGGATGCGCGAGCGTGTGCGGCTGCTGCGCGGCGAGCTCGTCGCCGGCCCGGGGGCCGACGCCGGCACGTGGGTCGTGCGGGCGACCTTCCCCCTGGGAGCATCGGGTCCGTGAGCACGGCGGGGGAGACGGCGATCCGGGTGCTGCTCGTCGACGACGAGCCGCTCGTGCGCACCGGCCTGCGCGCGATCCTCGAGGCGGAGCCCGACCTCGCGGTCGTGGGCGAGGCGGGGGACGGTACCGAGGTGCCGGCGCTCGTGGCGGCGTCACGGCCCGACGTGGTGCTCATGGACGTGCGCATGCCGCGGATCGACGGCATCGCCGCGACGCAGGCGCTGCTCGCGCGCGAGCGCGCGCCGCGCGTGCTCGTCGTCACGACGTTCGAGAACGACGACCACGTGCTCGACGCGCTGCGCGCCGGCGCGCACGGGTTCCTCCTCAAGCGCGCCCGGCCGGAGGAGGTCGTGCAGGCGGTGCGCGTCGTCGCGCTGGGCGAGTCGCTGCTCTTCCCCGACGCGGTCCGCCGGCTCGCGACCGCGCGTCCGCCCGCGGGCGACGAGCTGCGCGCCGCGCGGCTCACCGAGCGCGAGGGCGAGGTGCTGCGCCTCATGGCGACCGGGCTGTCGAACGCCGAGATCGCCGGAGAGCTGTACCTGGGCGTGGAGACCGTGCGCACGCACGTGGGCAACGTGCTCGCCAAGCTGGGCGTGCGGGACCGCACGCAGGCCGTGGTCCGCGCGTACGAGTCGGGGTTCGTCCGGGCCGGCTGACGATCCTGCTCGCCCGGGACGGAGTCGCGCGTCGAGCTGCGTCGCGGTCGCGCACGACGGGTCCGTCCCCGCGCACACGTCGACGGCCCGGCCCCGCGGTGCGACGATCGGGCGATGGACCTGACCACGCTGACCCGCCCCGCCCGCACGTCCGTGCCCGCCACGCTGGCACGGGTCGCGCTCGGCCTCGCGCTCGTCGGCGCCGGGACGAGCCACCTCACCGTCGCGCGCGAGGAGTTCCAGGCGCAGGTGCCGGGCTGGTTCCCGCTCGACGAGGACGTCACGGTGCTCGCGTCGGGAGCCGTCGAGATCGTCCTGGGCGGCGCGCTCGTCGTGCTGCCGCGGTGGAAGGTCGTGGTCGGCCTGGTCGCCGCCGCGTTCTTCGTCGCGATCTTCCCCGGCAACCTCGCGCAGTGGGCGGAGGGCAAGGACGGGTTCGGGCTCGACACCGACGAGAAGCGGTTTGCGCGCCTGTTCTTCCAGCCGGTGCTCGTGGCGTGGGCCCTGTGGTCCACGGGCGCGTTCGCCGCGCTGCGCCGGGCACGCCGGCGCGACTGACGGTCTGCGCCGCGACCCGCGGGTGAGAGTGCACCTCACCCGCGCGGAGGAGGTCCGTCACCGGCCCGGGGGATCCGCGCGACGCTCGACGACGCGAGGGTCGGACCATGAGCACTCGAACCCCACCCCCGACACCCCCGATCCCTCACCGTGCGGCCGGCCGTGCCGCGCCTGCCCCCGGCGGCTCCCGCACGACCGACTCCCACCTGCCCGGCGACGCACCGCCGCACCCGCACCGCGGACGTGGCAGGTGGGTCGCGCCCTCGGCCGCCGCGTGGTGGGCCGTCGGCGGCGCGCTCACGCTCGTCGTGACGCTGCTCGGGGGCACCCTCCCCGTCGGTGCCGCGAGCGACACCGGTTTCGGCGCGCTGCACGCGCTGCCGGGCGAGACGCTCACTCCGTGGGTCGCCGTCCTCGCCCTGGTCGGCGCGGCGCTCGCGGCCTGGACGTGGCTCGGCGGCCGGCGCCACCGCGTGGCCCGTGCCGCGAGGACGACGACGGTCGCCTCGGTCGCGGTCGTCCTGGCCGGGGCCGTCGTGCTCGTCGACGCGTCGATCCTCGCGCGCCTCGGGTACCTGCCGGTCACGCTCGTCATGGCGCCGTTCGACCCGGGCCTGCGCGCCGCGTTCCAGGAGTTCGTGACGCCGGGGACGGTCCTCCAGGTCGCCGTCCTCGCCGGCGGCGCGCTGCTCGCGGCGTCCACGGCGCGGTTCGTGCGCCGCGGCGCGGGGGCGTGCGGGTCCTGCGGCCGCGACCCGGACGGCGACGACCCGTCGTGGACCTCGCCCGCGTCCGCCGCACGCTGGGGGCGGGCCGCCGCGCTCGTCGCGGCCGCGGTGCCCACGCTCTACGCCGTGACGCGCATCGCGTGGGTGCTCGGCATCCCGCTCGGCTTCTCGCCCGACGACGTCGCGGAGCTCGCGGGCGGCGACGGCTGGATCGCGGCGCTCGGCCTGGGCGGCTTCGCGCTCGTCGGGGCCGTGCTCACGCTCGGCCTCTACCAGCGCTGGGGCGAGGTGTTCCCGCGCTGGATGCCCGGCCTGGCCGGGCGCCGGGTCCCGGTGCTGCTCGCCGTCGTCCCCGCGACCGTGGTGGCGGTCGCCGTCCTGCCCGCCGGGCTGTCGCTCGTCGCGGTCGGTCTCGAGGGCGGGCAGCTCGCGCTCACCGCCGACTCGTGGGGTGCCGTGGGGCCCGCGCTGCTGTGGCCGCTGTGGTCCGTGGCGCTCGGCGCCGCGACGTACGCGTACTGGCTCCGCCGCCGCGGGACGTGCGCCGTGTGCGGCAGGGGCTGACGTCCCGCTCGCGGCGCTCCGCCGTGCCGCCCCGCGCGGACCACCCTGCCGGATCACCCCGGCGGGGCGGCCTGCGCGGCGAGTGCCGCGAGCGCCTCCAGCCGCGCGGACCAGAACGACTTGAGCGCCTCGACGTCGTCCCCCGTCGGCAGGCCGCCGTGCTGCGCGGTCACGCGCACGGTGCCGGCGGGTGTGCCGTCGGCCCGCCGGGGCCGGTAGAGCGTGAACGTGACACGGCCGTCCCGGTCCGCGGGTGCGCCGAGCGCCCCGGCGGGCCACGCGAGGCGGACGGTCTTCGGCGGGGTCGCGCCGAGGACCTCGAGGCGCTCGCCGGCGCCGACGAGGGCGAGCGCGGGGTCGAGCCAGCGCGCACGCGACCCGTCGTCCGCGACCAGGGCGTAGACGTCGGCCGTCGTCCCGGCGACGGACCGGCTGGGGCTGACCTCGTACGTCCCGTCGGACCGCTGGCCCGGTGCGCGCATCCCGCGCTCCTGCTCGTACGCGACCGTGAGCGACTGCGCCCACCAGCCGTCGACGCCCTGCTCGCGCGCGAGCCAGACCGCGATGTCCTGGTGCGTCCACGACGTCGCGTCCTGCGCGTCGAGCAGGGCGAACCACGTCGCCCGGGGCTGGCCGGTGGCGGCGGCGACGGCGTCGTCGCCGAGCGCCTCGGTGCTGCGTCGGACGGGTCCGGTGCTCATGCGACCAGCGTCCCACCGCGCCCCGCTGGTCGCACGGGTCCGGCCGTCTGCGGGGGACCGGACGCGGACGGGGTGTCCCGGGCGTCAGCGGCGGTAGCCGGCGAGGGCCTCCGTCAGCGACCGGGCGAGCGCCGCGCCGTCCGCTCCCTGCGCCGTGGGGACGGGTGCGTCGCGGCGCACGCGGTCCGCGTCCTCGGCGGGCGCCGGCATCGGCGTCCCGTGCGACAGCACCTGCTGGGCGGGCGTGAGCTGGCGGATCGCGATCGCCGCCACGTGGTCGGGGTGACGCCGCGCAGCGCGCGTGTAGATCTCCGGGTCGTGCTGCCCGTCGTCGCCGACGAGCAGCCAGTCGACGTCGGGCAGCTCGCGGACCAGCCGGTCGATCGACGTGTTCTTGTGCTGCTGCCCGCTGCGGAACCAGCCCGTGTTCGTCGGCCCCCAGTCGGTGAGGAGCAGCGGGCCGGGCGGGTACGCATTCCGCTGGAGGAACCGGCGCAGGTTCGCCGCCGTGTTCCACGCGCCCGTCGACACGTACACGAACGGCGTCCCCGGGGTCGCCGCCGCGATGCCCTGGTACAGCACGGCCATTCCGGGGACGGGCACGCGCGCGCTCGAGTGCCGCACGAACGTGTTCCACGCCGCGAGCAGCGGACGCGGCACGGCCGTCACCATCGTGGTGTCGTCGATGTCGGAGATCACTCCGAGCCGCCGCCCGTCCCCGACGACGAGCACGCGCCCGACCGCGACCTCGCCCGAGGCGGGGCGGAAGGTCACGTCGTGCCAGCCCGGGGGCAGCGCGACGTCGACCGTCACGTCGAGGTAGCCGCCCCGGTCGGAGACGACGTCGACCGTCACGTCGCCGACGTGCACGCGCACCTCCTCGCGAGGGGCGGGCGCCGTGAAGAAGTAGCGCCACCCCCGGCGGTCGGCGGTCGTGGCCGGGTCGTACGCCGGGTTCGCGAGGAGGGCCCGGCCGAGCACCCGCACGCGGCGCTCGCTGCCGTAGCCGGTGAACGGCTCGACGCGCGGGCGCCACCCGCGCGCCTTCTGGAACCGGGAGACGACGGCGCGCACCCGGTCCTCGACACGGGCGGCGCGGTGCGGTCGCTGGGTCGGCGACGGCTCCGTCGTCACGGTCGGCGCGGGAGGGGTAGAGGTCGCGGTCATGGGGGCGTGCGGTCTCCGGTCGGGGGCGGGGGCTCCACCCTGTCACAGGCGGTGGCGGCCCGCGGCCGGGGACGTGCCCGGGTGCGCGGCGCGCACCGCCGACCTAGCGTGACGGCGTGACCGACGACGCGAAGGACCTGCCCGGACGCCCGACCCCGGAGGGCGTCGACGACGCGACCGTCGAGGCGCTCGGCGCCCTCAGCGAGGCGCTCGAGACGACGGAGCGGGCACGCGGGCACCTGTACACGTTCCACCAGCTCACCGGCGAGGCCGACCTCGCGCTCGGCGACGCGGTCGACAAGCTGCGGGCAGCCGGCCACGGCGAGGTCGCGGACCGGGTCGAGCGCGAGCTCGTCGGCCGCAACGTGGTGAGCGGCCGGTGGACGTTCCAGCTGGTCGAGGACTACGACGACGGCTACTGGTCGGCGTTCCGCGAGCACGAGCGCCGGGCGCGCGACGAGCTGGCGGGCGGCGTCCGGCACCTGTTCGAGGCTCGCATGAAGCAGGAGCGCCGCACGCACGGCGAGCCGGGTCACGAGGCGGGGCCGCGGGGCGGCGCGGTGTAGAGCGCCTGTGCCGCCGCGGCGAGGCGCCGCGGGGCCAGCGCGCCCGCCACGACCTGCAGGACGGGCTTGAACGACCGCACCAGGACCGTCCCGCGTCCGGCCACCAGGCCGCGGAACGCCGCGTCCGCGACCGTCGACGGCGCGTCCTTCGTACCGCGCCCCACGCGGGTGCCCCCCATGTCGGAGCGCACGAACAGGGCGGTGTCGGTCGGTCCCGGCAGGAGCGTGGTCACCGTGACGCCGGTGCCGCGCAGCTCGTGGCGCAGCGCCGCCCCGAAGGACACGAGGAAGGACTTCGACGCGGCGTAGGTCGCGAACCAGGGGCCGGGCATCGCCGCGGCGGTGGAGGCGGTGATGAGCACCCGGCCCGCGCCGCGCCGCACCATCGCCGGCACGAGCGCCTTCGCGAGGCGGACCGTGGCGGTGACGTTCAGCGCGACGACGTCGAGGTCGCCCTCGGGGTCGCTCTCGACGAACGCCCCGCCCTGCGCGGCGCCCGCGTTGAGCGCGAGGACGTCCACGGGCCGTCCGGCGGCGCGCACGGCGTCCACCAGGTGCGCGACGCCGTCGGGGCGGGTGAGGTCGGCCTGGACCGCCGTCACGACGGCGTCGCCACGAGCAGCGGTCGCGACGGACAGGCGGTGCGCCGGGGGAGCGGTGAGCTCGGCGGGCAGCGCGTGGACGCCGTCGTCGTGCGCGGTGACGAGCAGGTCGTAGCCGTGGCGCACGAACGTGTCGGCGAGGGCGCGGCCGATGCCGCCCGTCGCGCCGGTGAGCACGGCGAGCGGCCGGCTGGGGGCGACGGCCATGACGATCCTCCCGGGGCGGGCTGCTGCTCGACGCTAGCCGTGGAGCGTCCCGCACGCCCGGCAGGTGCCCGCCGGTTGCCAGCGCGCCCGGCGTCGCTACCGTCGAGCCATGGTGAGCCTCTCGCGCGTCGTCCACGCCCCCGCGAGCGCCGTCCTCGACGTGCTCGCGGACGGCTGGACCTACGCCTCCTGGGTCGTGGGCACGTCCCGCATCCGCGCGGTGGACGAGGCCTTTCCGGCGCCCGGGTCGCGCATCCACCACTCGGTGGGTGCCTGGCCGTTCCTGCTCGACGACGAGACGGTGGTGCGCGGGTGGGACCCGGACCGCGGCATCGAGATGCAGGCCCGGGGCTGGCCGCTCGGCGAGGCGCGCGTCCGCGTGACCGTCGTGCCGTCCCCGTCCGGCGCGGAGTGCACCGTCCGACTCGACGAGGACGCGAGCCGCGGGCCGGGACGGTTCGTGCCGAAGCCGCTGCGCAGCGCGGCCCTCACGCCGCGCAACACCGAGACGCTCCGGCGGCTGGCGTTCGCCGCCGAGGGCCGCGCAGGGCGCTAGGCGACCGGCCGCGGCCGCCCGCCGTCGCCCAGGAGCCGGTCCCACGCGGTCCGGTTGAGCGCGCGCCGCACCGTGCCCGTGGGGCCGTTCGCGGCGAGCGCCGCCCGGGCGGCGTTCCACCCGCACGCGCCGTGCGCGCCGCCGCCGGGGTGGGCGGAGGCGCTCGCGAGGTACAGCCCGTCGAAGGGGGTCTCGGGGCGGCCGAAGCCCGGGGTGGGGCGGAAGAAGAGCTCCTGGTGGATGGCGGACGTGCCGCCGTTGATGGCGCCGCCCTGGAGGTTGGCGTCGGCGGCCTGGAGGTCCGCGGGGCTCTGGACGTGCCGGCCGACGACGGAGTCCTGGAAGCCCGGCGCGACGCGTGCGAGCGCGGCCTCGACGCGGTCGACCTCCTCGGCGACGGCGTCGTGCGTCCACTCGAGCCCGTGGGGCACGTGCGTGTACGCCCAGGCGGACTCGGTGCCGGCGGGGGAGCGGGTGGGGTCGGCGGTCGTCATCTGGCCGAGCACGAGGAACGGCCGACGGGGGACCCGGCCCAGGGACAGGTCGGTGGCGACGTCGACGAAGCCCGCACGGTCGACGCCGAGGTGGACGGTGCCGGCACCGCGCGCGCCGTCGGCCGTCCACGGCAGCGGACGGTCGAGCGCCCAGTTGACCTTGAACGTCGGGTGGTCCCACTGGAACCGTTCCAGGTCGCGCACGAGCCGGGCGGGCAGCCGCTCGGTGCCGACCAGGTCGCGGTACAGGGACGGGGCGACGACGTCGGCGAGGACGGCGCGACGGGCGCGCACGTGCTCGCCGTCGGCGGTGCGCACGCCCACGGCCCGGCGCCTCGCGACGTGCACGCGGTCGACGCGGGTGCCGGTGACGACCTCGCCGCCGCCCGCCCGCACGCGGGCGACGAGCGCGTCGGCGAGCGCCCCGGCGCCTCCCACGGGCACGGGGAAGCCGACGTCCTGGGCGAGCATGACGAGCAGCCAGCCGAAGACGCCGCTGCCGCCGGCGTCGGGCGGCACGTCGGCGTGCATGGCGTTGCCGGTCAGCAGCAGGCCGCCGCCCTCGCCGCGGAACGTCTCGTCGGAGAACCGGCGCACCGGTAGCGTCGCGAGCCGGGCCAGGTCGAGCGACCCGGCGAGGCCGAGCCGGCGCAGCAGGCGCACGGCGGGGAGCACGGGCGGCAGCGGGCTGAACAGGGCGTCGAGCAGCGGGTCGCGGATGCGGTCCCACCCGTCCACGAGGCGCAGCCACGCGTCACCGTCACCGGCGCCGAAGGTCTCCAGGTCGGCCGCGGTGTCCTCGGGGGTGCGGTGCAGGACGGCGGCCCGGCCGTCGTCGAGCGCGTGCGCGATCACGGACGGTGCGTGGGTCCACTCCAGCCCGTGCTCCTCGAGGTGGAGTCCCCGCACGACGGGCGACGCCGCCGCGAGCGGGTAGAACGCGCTGAACAGGTCGGTGCGGTAGCCGGGTGCGGCGACCTCAGCCGTCCGGACGGCGCCGCCGGGGGTGTCCTGCTCCTCGAGCACGAGGACGTCCCACCCGGCGTCGACCAGCGCGTTCGCGGCGACGAGCCCGTTCGGACCCGCGCCGATCACGACGGCGTCGACGGTGCGCACCGGCTCAGGCCTTCTCGAGCGAGGACTCCTTGTGCGCCGCGCGCGCCCCGCTCTTGTCGGACTCGACGATCCAGTACGGGTCGTCGTCGGTCGGCACGAACGCCTGCCCGTCGTGCTGGAAGCGCTCCGTGCGCTTCTCGACGGCCCGGCCGGTCGTGCGGCCCTGGGACGTGTTCCACGAGACGTGGTCCCCACGAGAGATGCCCATCGCCCGACCGTAGGCCGATGAGTTCGCGCTCGCGCGCCGGTCGCAGCAGGGACGACCGACCGTCGACCCCGAGAGGACCGGACATGACCGCCGACCCGACGCCCGCCACCCCGGCCACCGCCCCGGCCGCGCCCGACGGACCCGCCGGGACCCTGATCCCCGGCTACAGCTCGCCCGGCGCGCGGCCAGTGCCGTGGTCGACCGTGCGCCGCGTGCTCGAGAGCGCCGAGATCTCGTGGATCTCGACCGTCCGACCCGACGGCCGCCCGCACGTCACGCCGCTGATGACCGTCGTCGCGGACGGCCGCCTGCACGTGACGACCGGGCCGCAGGAGCGCAAGGCGCGCAACCTCGCGCAGAACCCGCACGTCGTGCTGACCACCGGCACGAACGCGTACGTCGACGCGCTCGACGTCGTCGTGGAGGGATCGGCCGAGCGCGTCACGGAGGAGGCCGCGCTGCTGCGCCTCGCCGAGCGGTGGCGCTGCAAGTACGGCGACGACTGGGCGTTCACCGTGCGCGACGGGTCGTTCCACCACGGCGACGGGGGAGAGGCGTCCGTGTTCGCGGTCCGGCCCGACGTCGTGTTCGCGTACGAGCGCACGGCGGAGCACGCGGCGATGCGGTGGGTGCTCGACGGCGCCCTGCCGCCGGGCTGAGCACGCGACCGACGACGCCCCGTGCCGGCGGGGCGTCGTCGGCGTCGTCAGACCGGGATCGCGCCGGAGACGACGAGGTCGGCGCGGGCGCGCGTCGCCTCCACGACCAGCGCGTTGCGGCCGTCGACCTCGGCCGCCCAGGCCGTCGCGGCCTCGACGGTGCGCCCGTGCCGGGTGTGCCGGTCGACGAGCCGGCGCTCGCGCTCGTCGCCGTCCGCGGCGCAGAACCACGCCTCGTCCAGGAGGTCGCGCACGAGGCCCCACGGCTCGTCGGGCACGAGGAGGTAGTTGCCCTCCACGACGACCACCCGGTGCGCGGGCTCGACGGCGATCTCCCCGGCGACGGGCTCGTCGACCTCGCGGTCGAACGACGGCGCGTACACGGTGTGCCCGGTCTCCTCGCGCACGCGGCGCAGCAGGGCGACGAAGCCCCAGCCGTCGAACGTGTCGAGCGCGCCCTTGCGGTCGTGGCGGCCGAGGCGGCCGAGCGTCGCGTTCGCGAGGTGGAAGCCGTCCATCGGCAGGTGCACGGCTTCCTGTCCGAGGGCGTCGGCGAGCCGGACCGCGAGCGTCGTCTTGCCCGCGCCCGGGCTGCCGGTGATCCCGACGACGACCCGGCCGCCGTCGGCCCCGTCCTGGAGCGCGCGCACGCGCGCCACGAGCGCGGACAGGTCGGCGACCTCAGGCGGCACGGCGGGGCTCGGGGTGCTCGGCGTCGGCAGGGCGGGCGGTCATGAGTCCAGTCTCGCGCCGTGCGGGCCACGTGCCGAACCCCGGGTCGTGCGTCAGGCGGAGCCGCCCCTGACGTACGACCCCGGGTTCGGCACTCTGGCCGCCGAAGGGATGCCTCAGGAGGCCGCGAAGTCCTCCGGCCGCGTCCGCAGCTTCGCCGCGATCCGGGCGAGGGCCCGCTGGTCGGTGGCCGTCAGCGGGTCGAGCACGTGCTCGCGCACGGACCGCACGTGCGCGGGCGCCGCCTCGACCACCTTCGCCCAGCCCTCGTCCGTGAGGGCGGCGATCGTCCGCCGGCCGTCCGCCGGGTCGGGCTGACGGTAGGCCCAGCCGCGGGCCTCGAACTTCTTCATCACGTTGGACAGCCGGGACAGCGAGCCGTTGGTCAGGTAGGCCAGCTCGCTCATGACCAGACGGCGGTCGGGCGCCTCCGACATGTGGCTCAGCGTCAGGTACTCGAACAGCGTCAGCCCGGCCGCGCGCTGGACGGCGGAGTCCAGGCGGCTCGGCAGCAGGAGCATGAGCGAGACCGCTCCGGTCCACGCCTCCTTCTCGCTCGGCGAGAGCCAGCGCGGCTCGTCCTCGGAGACGGCGCCGACCTCCAGGTCCTGGGTCGAATCCGCCATGAGGGCGACTCTAGCAGCGCGACGACACTTCACAGATGAAGTCATGTGGTGCTACGGTCATTTCACGCCTGAAGTGACAACCGAAGGAGTTCCTCATGGTCACGCCCCAGTTCTTCTGCACCCCCGGCTACGGCGACGCGTTCCGGGAGCAGCGGCACTACCACCAGGCCGTGCGCATCGGCGACGTCGTGCACATCTCCGGGCAGGGCGGCTGGGACGACGAGCTCCGCTTCCCCGAGGACCTGGGGGAGGAGATCGCCCGCGCCTTCGACAACGTCGAGCGCACCCTCGCCGAGGCGGGCGCCGGCTGGCGCGACGTCGTCGCCGTCGACAGCTTCCACGTCCCCACCCGGGCCGACGAGGTCGGCGACGAGCACACCGCCGCGATGGTCGACCAGCTCCGGCAGCGGATGGGCGACCGTGCGCCCGTGTGGACCGCCGTCGGCGTCGCCGCCCTCGCCGCCGTCGGCATGCGGGTCGAGATCCGGGTCACGGCGATCGTGCCGGAGGGCACCGGCTCCTGACCGCCCCGCCGCACCCGACCACCACGATCCGAACGGAAGGACAGGCACGATGCGCATCCTCATCACCTCCGTCCGCGGGAAGACCGGGTCGGCGCTCGCCGACCGGCTCGCGCCGCGGGACGACGTCGAGCTCCTCGGCGGGAGCACCGACCCCGCGCGGGTCACGCGTGACGGCGTCGTCCCGGTCGAGCTCTCCTGGGACCGGCCGGACGGGTGGGCCCGCGCGAACGCGGGCGTCGACGCCGTCTTCGTCGTCGTGCCGCTCCGGGCGGACGCCCCCGAGCTCGTCGCCGCCTACCTCGCGACGACGTCGGCGTCGACCCACGTCGTCCTGCTCTCCGAGCGGGACCCGGAGCAGTCCGGGCCGCAGGGCTGGTCCGCGCGCGTCGAGCAGGCGGTGCGGTCGAGCGGGCGGTCCTGGACCCTCCTGCGCCCCGGTTGGTTCATGCAGGTCATGACCGATCCCCGGTTCCTGCGCGACCAGATCGCCGGCGGGGAGCTCGCCTTCCCGCACGCGGAGGCACCCGTCGCGTGGACCGACGTGCGCGACATCGCCGAGGTCGCCGAGCTCGCCCTGCTCGACCGGGAGCACGCCGAGAAGACGTACGAGCTGTCCGGCCCGCAGGCCGTGCTCCACACCCGGACGGCGGAGCTCCTGTCCGCGGCGCTCGGCCGGCCGGTCACGTACACGGAGCTCGGCACGCAGGAGGCCCTGGACGGGCTGACCGGGTTCGAGCGCGAGCTGACCGCTCTCACGTACGAGCGGGTGCGTGCCGGGCACTTCGCCGTCGTCACCGACGACGTGCCCCGCCTGACGGGCCGGCCGGCGCGTCCCCTGGAGGCGTTCCTCGCGGACGCGGCGGCGGCCGGGGCCTGGTCCGTCCTGTAGCCGCTGTCGCCGGCCTCAGTGGCGGGGGTCGCGGATCGCCGAGGTGAACAGCGTCCAGCCGGTGTCCGAGTGCGCGACGGAGAACACGTACGGGCGGTCGACGCGCAGCACGACCGGCTCGAGCGTGTCGACCGCGGCAGCGGCCTCGCTGACGCCGATCTCCGTCACGGACGCCGCGACCGTGCCTTCGGCGTCGACCTGCAGCACCGACTGCTGCCACGCCTGGGACACGTAGAGCTCCTGGTCGCTGATGCCGCTCAGGTCCGGTGTCGGCGCGGTTCGGAAGAGCCCGCCGAGGCCCAGTGCGGTCAGGGCCGGGGTGAGGTCCATGGGCTCTTCGGCCGGTACGTCGAGCGTCGGCATCGTGAGGTCCACCGGGACGGACGCCGCGCCGTCCAGGGCCTCGCGCAGCGCGGCGTGCGTCTCCGCGGTGACCGACGCCGGGTCCGTGCCGGGCGGTGGGAGGAGCACGTCGGCGTGGAACGCGTCGACGTACGGCAGGCGGACGGCGCGCCACCCGTCGACCTCGGCGTACCGGGCGTCGTTCGTCTGCCGCAGCGCCTCCGCCTGCACCTCCTCGCCCGACGCGAGCGTGAAGGGCTGCGGGGACGTCTCCGAGTCCTCGAAGGGCTCCTCCCAGCGCGCCGCGAACAGCGTCGCGTTCTGGAGCACGAGCCTCAGGAGCGGGTCGGGCTCGATCGCGGACTCCTCGATGAGTCCGCCCGTGTGGTACCGGACCCAGTCGGAGAGCGGCGCGACGCCGGCGTCGGTGCCCAGGTCCGTGTGCAGCACGCCCGCGCCGTACCCGGCGCCGAGCGCCTCGAGGTACGTGTCGTGGACCTCCGCCTGGTCGTCGACGACGACCTGGTTCGCCACGTGCGCGAGCGGCTCCTCGGGCAGCTCGGTGGCCTGCACGGCGGCCGGGTCGCCGTCGTGCTCCTGCAGCGCGGCGAGGAGCGCGCCGACCGCCGCCGTGCGCTCCGGCCCGATGGCGCCCAGCACCTCGTCGAGCGGGGCGGCGGTCTCCCCGCGCGCCCCCTCCGCCAGCATCGACAGCGCGACGACGGCGCTCGCGGGCGACACGACGACGTTCCCCTCACGCGGCGCGGACCCGAGCATCGTGGCGCCCACGTGGTCCGTCGCGGCGACGACGTCCGGCACCGCCCCGGCGTCGGACACCGTGACGACGTGCCGCTCGACGTCGGCCGTCTCGATCGGCAGATCGGGCGGCGTCGACCGCGGCGCACCGCACGCGGCGAGCAGCGCGAGTGCCGCGGCGACCGCGAGGGCCTCCCGTGCGCGCCCCGCCGGTACACGTCGGGCATGCGCGACCGGTTCCGTCCTGGATGCCATGACCGTCCCCTCGTCCGCGCCTCCCGCGCCGACGGAGCGGGTCTCGTCGGCACGGCTCTGCACGGACTGTGTGGCGACCAGGGCAGGTCTTGCGCGAGGCCCGCGGCCAGACCGCGCCGCCGTCCAGCCCCGCGCCGAGATAGAGGGTCTCCGTCGAGATAGAGGGGAATCACCCTCTATCTCGACGGAGACCCTCTACCTCGCGGGACCGGGTGGGCCGAGGCGGGACGGGGCGTCAGTCCGACGCCGGGCCGAACCGCTCGGTCTTGACGCGCGCCGGGTCGTGCCCGAGCGCGACGAGGGTGCGCGACACCGCCTCGACGAAGCCCGTCGGGCCGCACACGAAGCACGCCGGCTCGAGCTCGGGCGGCCAGCCCCATGCGGCGAGCTCGGCGAGGGTGAGCCGGCCGGGCTCGCGCCGCGCGTCGAGCGGTGCCGCGCGCGTGAACGCCACGTGCACCTCAAGGCCGTCGCCCGTGCGCGCCAGACGGCCGAGCTCGTCGACGTACAACCGGTCGTCCGGCGTCCGTACGGAGTACACGAGGCGGAACGGCGTGCGGTCCCCGTCGTCGCGCCGCGTGCGGACCATCGCCATGAGCGGGGCGAGGCCCGACCCGCCCGCGACGAGCAGGACGGGCGTCCCGGCGTGCCGCTCGGGCGACCACACGAACCAGCCGCCGACGGGCCCGCGGACCTCGATCGCGTCGCCGACGGTGAACGCGTCCGTCAGGTACCCGGACACCTCGCCGTCGGGCACCCGTTGAACCGTGACCTCCACGCGGGCCGACGCCGCGGCGTCGCTCGCCGGCCCGGCGATCGAGTAGCTGCGCTCGGCGGTGTACCCGTCGGGGGCGGTCAGGCGCAGGTCGAGGTGCTGCCCGGCGAGGTGCCCCGGCCAGTCGGGCACCTCGAGGACGAGCGTCCGCGCCGTCGGGCTCTCCGACCACGCGTCGACGAGCCGGGCGACCCGCCAGCCCGACGGCATCGTGTAGCGCGCGCCGAGACGCGTGCCGGTGTCCGCACCGGCCTCCGTCCCGGAGCCGGGGACCACCGCCTCAGTCACCCTGGTACCTCTGCTCGCGCCACGGGTCGCCGAGGTCGTGGTACCCGAGCTGCTCCCAGAACCCCTGCTCGTCCATGGGCATGAGCGTGATGCGGTTGACCCACTTGGCCGACTTCCAGAAGTACAGGTGGGGCACGAGCAGCCGGGCCGGACCGCCGTGCACGGGGTGCAGGGGTGCGCCGTCGAACGTGTGCGCGATCCACGCCTTGCCGCCCAGCAGCTCCGAGACCGGAAGGTTGGTCGTGTACCCGCCGTAGCAGCCGATCATCGCGAAGTCCGCGGTGGACTCGACGTCGGCCAGCAGGGTGTCGAGCGAGACGCCGCGCCACGTCGTGCCGAACTTCGACCAGCGGGTCACGCAGTGGATGTCGACCGTCGGCTCGTCCTGCGGGAGCGCCATGAGGTCGGCCCACGTCCACGAGCGGGCCTCGCCGGACTCCGTGACGACGTCGAGCCGCCAGGTGTCCGTGTCGACGCGCGGGGTGGGGCCGGCGGAGAGGACCGGGAAGCCGGTCTCGACGTACTGCCCGGGGGGCAGGGCGACGCCCTGGGGCCGCGGGCGACCGTGGAAGCCGGGGGTGAGGGTGGCCATGGCTCACGGTAGACCCGCGCCCGGCGCCGCGTCACCGGTCGGACGGGAGGACCAGCACCGTGTTCACCTGTCCGTCGGCTCCCGCTCGACCGGGCGCCACCTGTCGGTCCTAGCGTCGTTCGCGCGGCACGCGGTCGCGTGCCCGTCGTCGGAGAAGGAACGGACCCGTGAACCGTCGTACCCCCGCCCTGGCCGCCGCGCTGGCGGCCCTGCTCGCCTGCGGCACCGCTGCCACGTCGAGCGCCGCACCCGCCACGCCGCCGCCCGGGTCGGACCTGCCGGCGTTCGACGTGCAGGCGCACCGCGGCGGCGTCGGGCTCCACGTGGAGAGCTCCGTCGCGTCGTTCTCGGAGGCGCTGCGCATGGGCGTCACGACGCTCGAGCTCGACGTGCAGATCACGCAGGACGGCGAGGCGGTCGTCACGCACGACCGGCGCACGAACGCCGCGGTGTGCCGTGACACCGCGCCGGCGACGCCGGGCGACCCCGAGTACCCGTACGTCGGGAGGTACGTCAAGGACCTCACGCTCGCCCAGCTGCGCACGCTCGACTGCGGGTCCGTGACGAAGCCGCAGTTCCCGGAGCAGCAGCCGTCGCCCGGGGCCCGGATGATGCTCCTCACCGAGGTGTTCGACCTCGTGCGCGACCACGACGCCGAGGACGTGATGCTCAACATCGAGACCAAGGTCGAGGCCGGCGCGCCGCACGAGACGGCGCCGCGCGAGCAGTTCGTGCAGGTCGTCACCGGCCTCGTGCGCGAGTGGGACATGGCCGACCAGGTGACGATCCAGAGCTTCGACTGGGGCGCGCTCATGCGCGTGCGCGAGGTCATGCCCGAGCTGCCGGTCGTCGCGCTGACCAACGGCCAGCAGTTCCTCCAGGTGGGGATGCCCGGGGCGTCGCCGTGGCTCGGCGGCATCGACATCGACGACTTCGACGGCGACCTCGTCGCGGCCGTCGACTCGTTCGGGGCCGACGCGCTCTCCCCGGTGCACGGCGACCCGCAGAACGGCTCGATCGAGGACCCCGGGTACGTCCCCTTCACGACGGCGGAGCTCGTCGCCGACGCGCACGCCGCCGGGATCCGCGTCGTGCCGTGGACCGTGGACGACCGCGCGACGATGGAGCACCTCGTCGACCTCGGCGTCGACGGCCTCATCACCGACCGGCCGGACGTGCTGCGCGACGTCCTCGCCGACCGCGGCTACGACCTCCCGGAGGGCCGCACCTGGGCCGGCGAGACGGAGCTCGTGGACCTCGTCGCGGACGCGCGCTGCCTGAACGGGCGCGCGTACGTCGCGGTGCACGCCGTCAACGGCGAGCCGGCGCCCGTCGACGTCCGCCTCGACACCGCCTACGGCGAGGTAGGACGGACCGCCGTGCGGCCGGACGCAGCCGCCTACGGCACGGTCGCCGCACGCACGACGAGCGTGCCCGCGGGCGAGGTTGCGGTCACCGCGTCGCCGGGCGGCGGCGTCGGGCACGACGTGGCGCGCACCGTGACGTACGACGGCGTCTCCTGCTGACCCCCACCCACCTGCCGTCCTCGACCGGGCGGCCCGTGCGTGTCACACGCGTGGCCCGCCCGGTGTCTTGATGCCGAACGCACCAGGACACCGGGAGGAACGATGACCAGCACGGCCAGCACGACGAGCACGACCGGCGCCGCACGGGTGCCCGCGACCGAGATCACGGGGCTCTACGGCGCGCTGGTCAGAGCGTTCAGCCGCAGGATGCTCGGGGACGTCCCCGAGTCGCTGGGCGTGATGTGGCACCACAAGGCGCTGCTCAGGGACTTCATGAGCATCGGCCGCAAGAGCGAGAGGTGGGGGCACCTCGACAAGAACCTCGGCACGTTCGCCGTGATGGCGGCCGCCGCGACCGTCGGGTGCGGCGCGTGCCTCGACCTCAACTACTTCCTCGCGCACCACCGCGGGCTCGACGAGGAGAAGGCGCGCGAGGTGCTGCGGTGGCGCGAGTCCGCCGTGTTCTCGCCGGTGGAGCGCCACGTCCTGGAGTACGCCGAGGCGATGAGCACGACCCCGCCGTCGGTGACCGACGAGATGTCGGCCGTGCTGCTCGACGAGCTCGGAGCGGCCGGGCTGCTCGAGCTCTCGGCCCGCGTGGGCGTGATGAACATGAACGCGCGCACCAACGTCTCGCTCGGGATCCGGTCGCAGGAGTTCGCGGCGTCGTGCGGTCTCGCGCCGCTCGCGCGTCCCTCGACCGGCGCGCAGGACGGCGCGGGTGACAGGCTGGCCGCATGAGCGACGACCCGTTCGTCACCCACCGCAACCTCCTCTTCACCGTCGCCTACGAGATGCTCGGTTCGGCCGCCGACGCCGAGGACGTGGTGCAGGACACCTGGTTGCGGTGGGCCGTGGTCGACCAGCACGAGGTGCGCGACGCCCGCGCGTACCTCGTGCGGGTCGTCACGCGGCAGGCGCTCAACCGCCTGCGCACCGTCGCGCGCCGCCGTGAGGACTACGTCGGTGAGTGGCTGCCCGAGCCGCTGCTCACGAGCCCCGACGTGGCCGACGACGTCGGGCTCGCGGAGAGCGTCTCGATCGCGCTGCTCACCGTGCTCGAGACGCTCCGCCCCGCCGAGCGCGCCGTCTTCGTGCTGCGCGAGGTCTTCGACGTGCCCTACGACGAGATCGCGGACGCCGTCGACCGGTCGCCTGCCGCGGTCCGGCAGATCGCGCACCGGGCGCGGGACCACGTCGCGGCGCGGCGCCCGCGCGTCCGGGTGGACCGCGCGCAGCAGCGGGAGGTCGTCGACCGGTTCGTCGCCGCGCTCGAGAGCGGTGACGTGCAGTCGCTCATGGACGTGCTCGCTCCGGACGTCGTGCTCGTGCCCGACGGCGGTGGGATCGCGGGCGCCGCCCGTCGCCCGCTCGTCGGGCCGGACCGCATCGCCCGCTACCTCGTCGGTGGTCTCGGCAAGGCCCGTGGCGCCGTCACGATGGAGCCGACGTGGCTCAACGGCGCCGTCGGCCTGCGGGTGGCGGTCGACGGCACGCTCGCCGCCGCGGTGGGCCTCGTCGTCGAGGGCGGCCGCATCACGCGCCTCTTCGGGGTCGCCAACCCCGACAAGCTGGCGCGGCTCGACGCGGAGGCGCCGCTCGCGCGGTAGCCGTCAACGGTCGTCGAGCCGGTCTCCGGCCGGCGCTGCGACCCACCTCGCGAACTGCGCGGCGGACGCGTCCGGCGTCCGGCCGCGGGTGACGAGCGTGGCGGTCGCGAGCGAGCGGGTACCCGGGTCGTCGAGCCACGCGGCGAGCAGGTCGTGCCCGTCGCGCACCCAGTCTGTGCCCTTCGTCGCGACCGATCTCCGCCGGAGCTCGTCGAGAGCGGCGTCCCGGTCTGCCGAGGGCAGCACGAGGACGACGTGCGGGACGTCGGCGAGCACGGCGCGCACCGTCGCGAGGTGGGTCGCGTCGGTGTAGCTCGTGTGCCCGGCCCCCAGCGCGACGACGGCACCGGGGTGCTCCGCGACGACCCGGCCGACCGCGTGCGCGCGAGCCGGCTCCCACTCGCGCTCCGCGGCGAGGCGGCCGACGACGCCGACGCGCTCGACCAGCCGGGCGACGCTCCACCTGACCTCCGCGTAGTAGCGGTCGCCCACCTCGTCCACGTCGACGAACGGCACCCCGAGACGCGCCGCGGCGAGCTCGCCGATCGTCGTCTTGCCTGCCGCGGGCGGCCCGACGAGGACGGCGGCGGGCGTTCGGAGAGGCACGGCCCGATGCTCCCACGCGACCGGCGCTGTCAGTGCCCGTGACCTGCGTCGTCGTCCCGCCGACGGGCTCGCTCGGCGTCGGATCCGTTCGGAAGTCGTCGAACCCGTTCGACGCCGGAGTTGCCAGATCGTGATGTTTCCTCGCCCGGTCGATGCTTGCGCGCTCTCGAGAGAGCGCACTACTGTCGAACCGGTTCGCAAAGAGGAGGCACAGTGGCCACCATCGGTGACGTCGCCCGCATCGCGGGTGTCTCGCGCAGCACGGCGTCGTACGCGCTCTCGGGGAAGAGGGCGATCTCGGCGGACGTGCGCCGGCGCGTCGAGGACGCGGTGCGCTCGCTCGGGTACACGCCCAACGCCGGTGCGCGCGCCCTCGCGACCACCCGCACGATGGTCATCGGCCTCCTCGCGCAGTTCCTTCCCGACGAGTTCGCGCCCGCGATGCTCCAGTACATGCTCGGCGTCTCCGACACCGCGCGGGAGCACGGCTACGACATCCTGCTCGCCACCGACGCGGACGGGACGCGCGCGCTGCGCCGCATGACCGACTCGCGCATGGTCGACGGCGTCGTGCTCCTCAACGTCGCCGAGGACGACGAGCGCCTGCCCATCCTGCGCGCAGCGCCCCAGCCCGGCGCACTCGTCGGCCTGCCCGCCGACTGCACCGGCGTCGACGTCTTCGACCTCGACTTCGAGGAGGCCGGCCGGCTCATGGTCGACCACCTCCACCGCCTCGGGCACCGCGAGCTCGTGCTCGTGTCGCAGCCCGAGCACGTCGTCGAGCGCGGCGGTGCGTACGTGTGGCGTCTGCAGAACGCCGCGCTCGAGGCGGCGCGCGCCCGCGGGGTGACGCTGCACGCGGCCTTCGGCTCGTCGCACCAGCCCGACGTCGGGCGCGATCTCAACGCGCTGCTCGACGCCCACCCGGGCGCCACCGGCCTCCTCGTGAACAACGAGGCCGCCGCCGCGGCGCTCCCCACGGTCCTGCACGAGCGCGGCCTGTCCGCGCCCGCGGACCTGTCCGTCGTCGGGCGCTACTCGGACGAGTTCGCCCGCACCTTCTCCCTGCCGTTCTCCTCGGTGGAGTCCGCACCCGACCGGCTCGGCCGCATGGCCGTGCGCCAGCTCGTGCGACGCATCGAGGGGGAGGTGGGGCCCGACGAACCGCACGTCGTGCGCTTCGTCTCGCCCGAGCTGGTCGACCGGGGCAGCACGGGGGCGCCGCCCCGGGTCCCGGGGGCCTAGGCCCCCTCACCCCGACCGGTAGGTCCGCCACACCAGGGAGCGGGCCGTTCGCACCGCCAGGCCGCCCGACGTCGGACGGTCACGTTCAAGGAGGAACCACAGATGCAGAACACGAGGCGCAAGCCCGTCGCCCTCGCGACGACCGCCGTGCTCACGACCGCCACGCTGGCGCTCGTCGGGGCCTGCTCGTCGGGCGGGTCGACCGACAGCGCGTCGGGCGACGACTCGACGTACACGTGGTGGGACCCGTACCCCCAGCACGACGGCTCCTCGGAGTGGGAGCAGCGCGTCCAGCAGTGCGGCGAGGACGCCGGCGTCACCATCGAGCGCACCGCGTACGACACGACGGCGCTGACGAACCAGGCGCTGCTGTCGGCGCAGGAGGGCACGTCGCCCGACATCATCCTCATCGACAACCCGGCCGTCTCGACCCTCGCGGACACCGGGATGCTCACCACGGTCGACGAGCTCGGCCTCGACACGGGCGACGTCGACGAGAACCTGCTCGCGGCCGGTGTCGTCGACGGCGACGCGTACGGCATCCCGATCGGGGCGAACACGCTCGCGCTCTACTACAACGCCGAGATCCTCGAGGCCGCCGGCGTCGACCCGGCGTCGATCACGGACTGGGAGTCGCTCAACGCGGCGCTCGGGGCGGTCACCGCGGCCGGGCACGAGGGCATCACCTTCGCCGGCATCGGCACCGAGGAGGGCTCGTTCCAGTTCCTGCCCTGGTTCTGGGGCGCGGGCGCCGACCTCACCCAGCTCGACTCTCCCGAGGCCGTCGAGGCGCTGGAGCTGTGGACGGGCTGGCTCGACGCGGGCTACGCGCCGAACACGGTGATCCAGAACTCGCAGAACACCACGTGGGAGGAGTTCCTCACGGGCAACTTCGCGTTCGTGGAGAACGGCACGTGGCAGGTCAACAGCGCGGCCGAGGCCGGGTTCGAGACCGGCGTCATCCAGCTCCCGGCCCAGGACGGCGGCGTCGCGCCCGCGCCGACGGGCGGCGAGTTCATCGTGGCCCCGGTCCAGGACGACACCGACCGCTACGACGTGACGCGCCAGATCGTCGAGTGCATGACGACGCCCGAGGGCTTCGTCGAGACGGCGACCACGTTCGCCTACTACATCCCGCCGACGGAGGCCGGGCAGGAGCAGCTCCTCGAGGAGAACCCGGAGCTCGAGACCTGGGTCGAGGCCGTGCGCAGCGCCAAGGGCCGCACGAGCGACAACCTCGGCACGGACTACCCGATGATCTCCGAGGCCCTGTGGGGCGCGGTGCAGAACGCGCTCTCCGGTGCGGCGACGCCGCAGGAGGCCCTCGAGACCGCGCAGGCCGAGGCCGAGGCCGCCACGAGCTGACCTCACGCGCACCTCGTGCGTGATGTGAGCGATCACACCACCTCAGTGAAGGACGAGTCATGACGACCATCCCGACCGCCGTCGGGACGAGCGACAGCACCCTGGGAGCGGCGGGCACCACGCCCGCCGCCCCCAGGGGGCGCCGCCGCCGGCGGGGACCGAACGCCAGCCAGTGGGCGGCAGTGGGCTTCGCGGCCCCGCTGCTGGTCTACCTGGTGCTCTTCTACGCGTACCCGCTGTGGCGCAACATCGACCTCAGCCTGCACGACTACAACATCCGGGCGTTCGTCCAGGGCAACGCCGAGTTCGTGGGCTTCGAGAACTTCGCCGACGTGTTCGCGTCGTCGACGTTCCCCACGGCCCTGTGGAACACCGTGGTCTTCACGTTCGTGTCGATCGCGTTCCAGTTCGTCATCGGGCTCGCGCTCGCGGTGTTCTTCCGGTCGAGCTTCCGGCTCTCGAACGTGCTGCGCGCGCTGTTCCTCGTGCCGTGGCTCCTGCCGCTCATCGTGTCCGCGTCCACGTGGGCGTGGATGCTCAGCAGCGAGAACGGCATCGTCAACTCGGTCCTCGGCGCGTTCGGCGTCGAGCAGATCAACTGGCTGACGTCGCCCGACACGGCGCTCCTCGCGGTGACCATCGCGAACGTGTGGCTCGGCATCCCGTTCAACCTCGTGATCCTGTACTCCGGCCTGCAGAACATCCCCGGGGACGTCTACGAGGCCGCGTCGCTCGACGGCGCGGGTGCGTGGCGCCAGTTCCGCAGCATCACGCTGCCGCTGCTGCGCCCGGTCTCGGCCATCACGATCCTGCTGGGCCTCATCTACACGCTCAAGGTCGTCGACGTCATCTGGGTCATGACGACCGGCGGGCCGGGCAACGCCTCCACGACGTTCGCCGTGTGGTCCTACCGCGAGGCGTTCGGCACCGGCCAGCCCGACTTCTCACCCGCGGCCGCCGTGGGCAACATCCTCATCCTCGTCGCGCTCGTCTTCGGGTTCCTGCACCTGCAGCTCCAGCGCCGTCAGGAGGCGTCATGACCACGACCCGCCCCTGGTGGAAGACCGTCCTCGGGATCGTCTTCACCGCCCTCATGCTGTTCCCCGTCTACTGGATGGCGAACGTCTCCCTGACGAAGACGTCGGACCTGCGCGCGAACCCGCCGCACTGGTTCCCGTGGGACCCGACGTTCGAGGGGTACGTCCGCGTCTTCGAGCAGCAGCTGCCCGCGCTCGGCACGAGCCTCCTCGTGGGTCTCGGCACCGTCGTGCTGACCATCGCGATCGCCGCCCCCGCGGGCTACGCGATCGCCCAGCTCAACCTGCGGGGCCGGCGGAGCCTGAACTTCCTGCTGCTCGTCGCGCAGATGATCCCGGCCGTCGTCATGGCCATGGGCTTCTACGCGATCTACGTGCGGCTCGACCTGCTCAACACGATCCCCGGCCTGATCATCGCGGACTCGACGATCGCCGTGCCGTTCGGCGTGCTGCTCTACACGGCGTTCATGTCCGGCATCCCGCGCGAGCTGCTCCAGGCGGCGCGCGTCGACGGCGCGGGCCCGTGGCGGTCGTTCTGGTCGATCGTCGTGCCGATCAGCCGGAACTCGACCGTCACCGTGGCGCTCTTCGCCTTCCTGTGGGCCTGGTCGGACTTCATCTTCGCGTCCACGCTCAACCGCAACGGCGACATGATCCCGATCACGCTCGGCATCTACAACTACATCGGCAACAACACGACGCAGTGGAACGCCATCATGGCGACCGCCGTCGTCGCGTCCGTGCCCGCCGCCGTGCTGCTCGTCCTCGCCCAGCGCTTCGTCGCCGCGGGCGTCACCGCCGGCGCCGTCAAGGACTGAGCCGCACGCCCGCCAGGCCTGGGCGACCGACCGCGGTCTCGCGCCGAACCACCATCGAAGGACATCTCGTGACCGACCACGCCACACTCACCACGCCGCCCGCCGCGGGAACTGCGGGGGCCGCCGTCGACGCGCGACGGGCCTGCCCCGTCGTCCCGCCGACGCCCGGCCGCCGCGGCCTCGGGATCGGCGAGGTCCGGCTCGCCGACGGGTTCTGGGCGAAGCTCCAGGAGACGAACGCCCGGGCGACGTTCGAGCACTGCCTGACCTGGATGGAGCGGCTCGGCTGGCTCGCGAACTTCGACGCGGTCGCCGGCGGCACCACCGACCGTGAGCGGCCGGGGTGGCAGTTCTCGGACTCGGAGGTGTACAAGCTCCTCGAGGCGATGGCGTGGGAGCTCGGCCGGGCGGGCGACCCGGGGCTGGAGGCCACGTACGAGCGCCTGGTCGAGCGCGTCGCGGCGGCGCAGGACGCCGACGGGTACCTCAACACGTGCTTCGGGCACGCCGGGCAGGCGGCCCGCTGGAGCGACCTCGAGCGCGGGCACGAGCTGTACTGCGCGGGCCACCTGCTCCAGGCCGCCGTCGCGCGGGTGCGGACGGCGGGGGAGGACCGGCTCGTCGAGGTCGCGCGGCGCGTGGCCGACCAGGTCTGCGACGAGTTCCGGGCTGACGGTCGGCAAGGCATCTGCGGGCACCCCGAGATCGAGGTCGGGCTCGCGGAGCTCGGGCGGGCGCTCGGCGAGCCGCGCTACACCGAGCAGGCCCGACTGTTCGTCGAGCGCCGCGGGCACGGCACGCTGACGCCGATCCCGCTCCTCAGCCCGGCCTACTTCCAGGACGACGTGCCGGTGCGCGAGGCGGACGTGTGGCGCGGCCACGCCGTGCGCGCGCTGTACCTCGCGGCCGGGGCCGTCGACGTGGCCGTCGACACGGACGACGCCGGGCTCCTCGACGCGGTGACCCGGCAGTGGGAGCGCAGCGTCGAGCGGCGCACCTACCTCACCGGCGGCATGGGATCGCGCCACCAGGACGAGGGCTTCGGCGACGACTGGGAGCTGCCGTCCGACCGTGCGTACTGCGAGACGTGCGCCGGCGTCGCGTCGGGCATGGTGTCCTGGCGGCTGTACCTCGCCACGGGCGACGTCCGCTACGCCGACCTCATGGAGCGCACGTTCTACAACGTCGTCGCGACGTCGCCGCGCTCCGACGGCCGCGCGTTCTTCTACGCCAACCCGCTGCACCAGCGCGTGGCCGGGCAGGACGTCGAGCCGGACGCCGAGAACCCGCGCGCCGAGGGCGGCGTGCGCGCGCCCTGGTTCGACGTGTCGTGCTGCCCGACGAACGTGGCCCGGACGCTCGCGTCGTGGCACACCTACGCCGCGTCCGTCGAGGGCGACGAGCTCACGCTGCTCCAGTACGCGGCGGGCGAGGTGCGCGCGACGCTCGACGGCGGCGGCGAGCTCGCGGTGCGCGTGGACACCCGGTACCCCGACGACGGCGTGGTGCGCGTCGAGGTGCTCGACGCGCCCGGGCGCGAGGTCGCCCTGCGGCTGCGCGTCCCCGCGTGGGCGCACGGCGCGACGCTCGTGGCGCCCGGTCAGGACGTCCGACCGGTGGCGCCCGGCTGGGCCGAGGCCCGCGGCGCCCTCGCCCCCGGCGACGTCGTCGTGCTCGACCTCCCGACGGCGCCGCGCCTGACGTGGCCGGACCCGCGCGTCGACGCCGTGCGCGGCTGCGTCGCGGTCGAGCGCGGTCCCCTCGTCCTGTGCCTCGAGTCGACCGACCTGCCCGACGGCGTGGCGCTCGAGGACGTGCGCGTCGACCCCGCGGTCGCCCCGAGGCCGGAGGAGGACGGCGCGGTCGTGCGGGGGTCCGTCGTGCGGCCCCGTGCCGGACGACCCGGGCTGCCGTACTCCGGCGCCCCCGAGCCCGCGGTGGCGCGCGAGGAGATCGACCTCCCGCTCGTGCCCTACCACCGCTGGGCCGAGCGCGAGCCCTCGACCATGCGGGTGTTCCTGCCCACCCTCTGACCACCAGCACCACCGGCACCACCATCAGTCACCGTCATCGTCGAAGGAGACCGGATGAGCACCGCGAGCACCGCGAGCACCGCGGACGACCAGCCCGTGCGCGTGGACGGCACGCGCCTGGAGTGGCGGGGCGACGGGGAGACCCTCGTCGTCGAGCCGTGGGGCCGCGACAGCGTCCGCGTGCGCTCGACGCTCATGGGGGACGTCGTCGACTCCGACCACGCGCTGCTGCCGCGGGACCAGGTGACGGCCGCCGCGGGCGGCGGTGACGCGGTGGCCGACGCGCGGGTCGAGACCCGGGAGGACGGCGCGACGCTCGTCGTCGGCGCCCTGCGCGTCGAGTTCCGCGTGACGCGGTGGTTCCACGAGCCCGTCGGCTACGAGCGCTCGCGGTGCGAGCTCGCGTTCTACGACCGGCACGGGACGCTGCTCCTGCGCGAGCACGACCGCGGCGGGTCGCTCGACCTCGTCGCGCGCCGGTTCCGGCCGCGGCTCGGCGGCGACCTCGAGCTCACGGCCTCGTTCGAGTCCGCCCCGGACGAGAAGCTCTACGGGATGGGGCAGTACCAGCAGCACGTGCTGGACCTCAAGGGCTCGACGTTCGAGCTCGCGCACCGCAACTCCCAGGCGAGCGTGCCGTTCGTGCTGTCGAGCGCCGGCTACGGGTTCCTGTGGAACGACCCGGCGATCGGGCGCGCGACCTTCGCCCGCAACCGCACCGAGTGGTACGCCGAGGCCACGCGCCAGCTCGACTACTGGGTGACCGCCGGCGACACCCCGGCGCAGATCACGCGGAACTACGCGGACGCGACCGGTCACGCCCCGATGATGCCGGAGCGCGGACTCGGATTCTGGCAGTGCAAGCTGCGGTACTGGAACGCCGAGCAGCTCCTCGAGGTGGCGCGCGAGCACCGGCGGCGCGGGCTGCCGCTCGACGTGATCGTCGCCGACTTCTTCCACTGGCCGAAGATGGGCGACTACCGGTTCGAGGACGAGTTCTGGCCCGACCCGGCGGCGATGGTCGCCGAGCTGCGCGAGCTCGGGGTCGAGCTCATGGTCTCCGTCTGGCCGCAGGTCTCGCTCGAGTCCGAGAACTACGCGCACCTGCGGCGCGACAACCTCCTCGTGCGGGCCGAGCGCGGCCTCGACGTGCAGATGTCGTTCGAGGGGCCGAGCGCGTTCCTCGACGTGACGAACCCCGAGACCCGCAGGTGGCTGTGGGAGACGTGCCGCCGCAACTACGGCGAGCACGGCGTGCGCACGTTCTGGCTCGACGAGGCCGAACCCGAGTACGGCGTCTACGACTTCGACGCGTACCGGTACCACCTCGGGCCCAACCTCCGGGTGGGCAACCTCTACCCCCAGCTCTTCGCCCGGGCCTTCTGGGACGGGCAGCGGGCCGACGGCGAGGAGGAGGTGGTCAACCTCGTGCGGTGCGCCTGGGCGGGCAGTCAGCGATACGGCGCGCTGGTGTGGTCCGGCGACATCAGCTCGACATTCGACGACATGGCCCGGCAGGTCACCGCGGGCATCCACATGGGCGTCGCCGGGATCCCGTGGTTCACCACGGACATCGGTGGCTTCCACCGCGGGGACGTCAACGACCCCGCGTTCCACGAGCTCCTCGTGCGGTGGTTCCAGCTCGGCGCGTTCAGCCCCGTCATGCGGCTGCACGGCGACCGGCTGCCGTACGAGGAGGTCGAGGCCGCGGACGGCTCCCGCCGCCTGCGGTCGGGCGGGCCGAACGAGCTGTGGAGCTTCGGCGAGGAGGTGTACGGGGTGCTCGAGCGCTACGTGCACCTGCGCGAGGCACTGCGCCCGTACGTGCGCGACGTCATGCGCGCCGCGCACACGGACGGCCAGCCCGTCATGCGCGGGCTGTTCCACGACTTCCCGGGCGACCCCCGGGCGTGGGACGTGGACGACGAGTTCCTCCTCGGCCCGGACGTCCTCGTGGCGCCCGTGCTCGAGGCGGGTGCGCGTGAGCGCGAGGTGTACCTGCCTGCGGGCGCGCGGTGGACCGACGCGGCGACGGGCGAGGTGCACGACGGCGGGCGGACCGTCCGCGCGGACGCACCCCTCGACGTCGTGCCCGTGTTCCTGCGCGACGGCGCGCTGCCGCACGTCGTCGGGCGCACGACGGGCGCCGTGGCACCGGGGGCGCCCGCTCCCTGACCGGCGGGAAGGGGCGGGCGCCCGCCCGCACGGTGCCCGTCGAACCGGTTCGACAGTCGGATGACCTCGAGGAGGAGGTGACGACGTAAGGCGCCCCCACGGGGGCGGACGCGCACGACAACGCACCGAGAGGACCACGGCACCGGTAGCCGTCAGCGACGAGATGCAACGGGGCATCGGCGCGACGCGTGCTCCGGCACGGTCGCGCAGCGTCCCGCACCCACGCCGTGCTCCCAGTCCAACGATGGAGGAAGATCGTGTCACTCACGAAACACCGGGTCGCGTCGGACCGACGACGTCGACCTGCCGCGGCCCTCGCCGCGCTCGCCGTCGCGGCACCGCTCGCCCTGACGGCCACGGGCGTCGGCCTCACCGCCGGCGCGGCGTCCGCCGCACCGGGGCCGGACGACACCCTCGTCGTCGAGGCCGACCAGCCGTTCCGCGACGTCTCGTACGTCGCCACCGGCTCGCTCTACGGCATCGCCGACGAAGGCGTCCCGTCCGACGAGCTCATCGCGCCGATCAAGCCCAACACCTTCATGCAGATGCCGCCGAACGGGCGGCAGCAGCCGACCGGCGACACCGCGAAGGTGTGGCGGACCGCCGCCCGGCACGACGCGGACATCGTCGTGCGCATCATCGACTACTACCCCGGCTGGCCCTACCAGTTCAGCTGGGAGAACGTGGACGGCCGCAAGGCGTGGGAGGACGTCATCCGCGACGTCGTGGCCGACGTCGAAGCCTCCGGGGCGACGAACGTCGTGGCGTACGCGCCCTTCAACGAGCCGGACATCACCTGGCGGGAGGCCGAGAACGGCGACTTCCTGGACGCCTGGAAGTTCACCTACGACGTGCTCCGCGAAGAGGTGGGGCCGGACGTGCCGATCCAGGGCCCCAGTTTCTCGGACAACATCAGCCGGATGCGCGAGTTCCTCGAGTTCGCCAAGGAGACGGACACCGTGCCGGACGTGCTCGAGTGGCACGAGCTGATCCGTGCGTCCAAGACGAAGGGCGACGTCGAAGCGGTGCGCGCCATGCTCGACGAGCTCGGCCTGCCCGACCTGCCGATCGACATCGCGGAGTACGCCTCGCCCCAGGAGGTGGGGCTGCCGGGCCCGCTCGTCGGCTACATCGCCGAGTTCGAGCGCCACGGCATCGACCGCGCCGAGCTCGCGTTCTGGAACCAGTCCGGCACGCTGGGCGACCTGCTCGTCTCGCGCGGCGGAGCACCCAACGGTGCCTACTGGCTCTACACCTGGTACGCGGACATGGAGGGCCGGATGGTCACCACGACGCCGCCGTCCGACGAGAGCCCGCTCGACGGTGCGGCGTCGGTGAACGACGCGAAGGACGAGGTGAAGATCATCGCGGGCGGCAACAGCGGCGCCACCTCGATCGTCGTCAACGGTCTCGACGAGCTCGCGCTCGGAGACTCCGTGAACGTCACGCTCGAGACCACGCCGTCCTACGGGCGCACCGTGCCGACGCCCGGTCCGATCACCATCTCGGAGACGACCTACGAGGTCGGCGAGGACGGATCGATCACGGTCCCCGTCGTGATGAACCCGAACTACGGCTACCACGTGGTCGTGACCCCCGCGGCGGAGACGCAGAGCCTGGCGGGCACCTACACCCTCACCAACCGCAACAGCGAGCTCGTGCTCGACACGGCCGAGGGCGGGACGGCGGCCGGGACGCACGTCGTGCAGGCGGGCGCCACGGGCGGCGCGACGCAGGTCTGGCACGTCGAGGACGCGGGTGAGGGCCTCTACACGATCGTCAACGACGCGAGCGGTCTCGCGCTCGGTGTCGAGGGCGCGTCGACGGTGAACGGCGCACCGGCCCTCGTGCAGGAGGACGACGGCGCGGAGTCCACCCTCTGGCAGCTCGTGCCCGACCCAGAGGGCCGGGTCCGGCTCGCCAGCTACGGAACGGGACTCACGCTCGGCGTCCGGGACATGAGCACCGATCCCGGAGCGCCGGTGGTGCAGTGGACCGACGGCTCGCCGACGTCCAACTGCACGGCCGACGGAGATCGTCAGCCCGGCAGGATCGGGACCGCGATCGACTTCTGCAGGAGCAGCTCGTACGTCACCCTGCCCAACGGGACGCTGAGCGGCCTGACCGCCGACTGGTCCGTCTCCACGTGGATCAAGCCCGGCGCGCTCACGACGTGGTCGCGCGTGTTCGACCTCGGCGCGAACTCCAGCAGGAGCATGTTCCTCACGGTCAGCGCGGGCAGCGGACCGCGTTTCGCCATCACGTCGAGCGGGGCCGGCGGCGAGCAGCGGCTGAGCTACAACGGCCAGAACTTCGCTCTCGACCAGTGGTCCCACGTCGCGATCACCGTCTCGGGCACGTCGGGCACGATGTACATCAACGGTCAGCCCGTCGCGACGGGCACCATCACGACGTCGCCGTCGGCACTGGGCGACACCACCGACCGCAGCTACCTCGGCAAGTCGCAGTACGGCGGCGACCCGGCGTTCGACGGCGCGATCGACGACTTCGCGATCTACGGCCGTGCGCTGTCGGCGCAGGAGGTCACGGCGCTCGCGTCCGGGGAGCCCGCCGAGGGCGACGTCCTGCACTACGCGTTCGACGAGGACGGCGGGGCGACCGTCGTCGACTCGTCGGGCAACGGCCGGGACGGCACGGTCACCGTAGGCGGCAGCGCGGGCGGGACGACGACCGCGACCGACGAGGACACGGCCGACAGGTTCTGGACCCTCACCCCGGTCGACGCCGCGCCGGAGCTCTCGGCCGACGTCGTCGCGCAGCCGCGCTGCCTCGTCGGGGCGCCGTACCTCGCCGTCCGTGCCCTGAACACCGACGAGGTCCCGCTCGACGTGGCCGTCTCGTCGCCGTTCGGGAGCCGGACGTTCACCGGCGTCGCCCCTGGCTCGAACGCGTACCAGTCCTTCCCGGTGCGCACGCCGGCGCCCACGGAGGGCGTCGCCATGGTGACGGTGAGCACGAGCGACCCGCAGGACGACCGCGAGCGGACGTTCGAGGTCGCCTACGCCGCACCCGCCTGCGGCTGACGGTTCGCACGACCACCGGTGTGACCGGGCCCTGCGCCCGTCAGGCGCAGGGCCCGGGCACACCCGGCCCTCGAGCCGCACGACCCCACGCAGCGCGCTGCGGCGCGCGACGACCAGAGAGGTACTCGACGATGAGCACGACTTCCTCGCGGCGCTCGCCGCGACGGACAGCGGTCGCGCTGTCCACGACCATGGCGCTCACGGGCGGCATGCTCGGCGGCGCGCTCGCGCTGCCGGCGTCCGCCGCGACGCCGGAACCCGACCTGCACTACACGATGGACGACGTCACGGGGACCACGGTCCCCGACGCGTCCGGCAACGGCCTCGACGGCACGGTCTCCGGGAGCACCGCCGTGGTGGACGCCGAGGACGGCGGCACCGCGCTCGACCTGCCCGGCGGTTCCGGCGGCGGCTACGTGACGATCCCGCGCGGCGCACTGGCCGACGCGACCGACCTCACCGTCTCCGCGCGCGTGCGCTGGGACGGCACGGGCGGCGCCTGGCAGCGCGTGTACGACCTCGGGACCAACACCTCGCGCTACCTGTTCACGACGCCGTCGAACGGCGACGGCCGCCTGCGGACGGCGGTCACGACGAACGGTGGCGGCGGCGAGGCGCAGGTCACCGGCTACGGCCCGCTCGAGGCCGGCGACTGGGTCACCCTCACCACGACGCTCGACACCGAGGCCGACCGTGTCACGACCTACCTCGACGGCGTCGCCGTCGCGTCGGCGCCCACGACGATCGCGGCGCGCGACCTGCTGACGTCGGGGGCGACGTCGGCCGGGTACATCGGCCGGTCCTTCTACCCCGACCCGCTGTTCGACGGCGCGGTCGACGACTTCCGCATGTACCGGTCGGCGCTGACGGCCGCGCAGGTCGCGGAGCTCGTCGGCGACGAGGTCCCGACGGCGACCGGGCTGTCCGACGACACGTTCGAGGTCCGCACCACGGTCGGGGTCGCGCCGGAGCTGCCGGAGTCCGTCCGCGGGTCGTACTCCGACGGCTACGACCGTCAGGTCCCGGTCGTGTGGGACGACGTCGCCCCCGAGCAGTACGGGGCCACGGGCACGTTCACGGTGTCCGGCGACGCCTCGGGGACACCGGTCACCGCGGAGGTCACCGTGCACCGCGGCGAGCTGCGCGTCGACCTCGGGACGAACACCGGCGACTTCCTCGGTGGCGCCTCCGGTCTGCTCTACGGCCTGTACGGCGAGGGCATGCCGACGGACAACCTCATCGAGGGCATGAACGTCCGCACGGTCGCCACCAAGGCGCAGGACGGCGCCCAGCACCCGGGCTCGGACGCTCTCGAGGTCGTGAAGCCGCTCGCCGACGCGACCGACGGCGACGTCTACCTGCGCGTGACCGACTACTACCGCGGATTCCCGTACCAGTGGCCCGGTGACACCCCGGAGGAGAAGCTCGCCGACTACGCGCGCGTGCTCGACGACCAGCTCGCCAAGATCGGCGAGCTCGAGCCGGAGTACCGCGACAACATCGTCATCGAGCCGTTCAACGAGCCCGAGGGCAACATGTTCGGCACGGGGCAGTGGAGCCTCGACGGCACGTCGTGGCTGAACGACCCGACCGACTACTTCGCCGCGTGGGACGAGACGTACCGCACGATCAAGGCCGCGTACCCCGACATGCGCATCGCCGGCCCGGGCACGAGCGTGCTCTACAACCAGGTCAAGGGCTTCATGGAGCACACGATCGAGGCCGGCACCGTGCCGGACATCATCACGTGGCACGAGCTCACGCACCCGCAGGCGATCCGCGAGTCGGTCGAGAAGTACCGCGACTGGGAGGCGGAGGTCTTCGAGGGTACGGAGTACGAGGGCACGGAGCTGCCGGTCAACGTCAACGAGTACGCGTTCAACTACCACACGTCCGTGCCCGGCCAGATGATCCAGTGGATCTCCGCGATCGAGGACTCGAAGATCGACGCGATGATCGCGTTCTGGAACATCAACGGGAACCTCTCGGACTCGGCGGTGCAGCAGAACCGCGGCAACGGCCAGTGGTGGCTGTACAACGCGTACGCCAAGATGAGCGGCCACACCGTCGAGGTCACGCCGCCGTTCCCCGGCGAGAACTACACGCTCCAGGGCGTCTCGTCGCTCGACGAGGAGCGCGCCGTCTCGCGCACCATCCTCGGCGGGGCCGACGGCGCCGCGCCGGTCGAGCTGGTGAACGTGCCGGGCGACGTGTTCGGCGACGAGGTCCGGGCGTTCGTGCGCGAGATCCCGTGGACGGGCCAGCTCGGTGACTCCGAGCAGCCGCGCCACCTCGCCGAGCTCACGCTGCCCGTGGTCGACGGCAAGGTCGTCGTCGAGTTCGACGGCGAGACGCTCCCGCAGCTGCGGGAGTCCTCGGCGTACGAGATCGTCGTGACGCCCGCGGGCGCCGGCGACTCGACGTCCTCCACCCCCACGCTCTGGCAGGGCAGCTACGAGGCCGAGGACGCCGCGCACACCGGCAGCGGCTACACGCGCAACGGTCCCGAGGGCTCGCCGTCGGACGTCGGCAAGTTCTACACGTCCGGCGGCTACGACGTCGGCGGCCTGCGCACCGGCTCCGACGTCGTGCTCGACTTCGAGGTCACCGTCCCGCAGGACGGCACGTACGACCTGTCGGTGTTCGCGAACAGCCTCAACACGTACGGGCTCGTGCAGGAGCAGGGGCCGACCAACGTGTTCGTGCGCGTCGACGGTGAGCAGGAGCAGGAGATCTTCCTCCCGCTCGGCTACAAGTGGGTCGTCTGGGACCACGCCGACACGACCGTCGACCTGACGGCCGGCACGCACACCATCTCCCTCGCGGCGCAGAGCACCGCGGGGAACGGCGCGACCCAGGGCGACGCGCTGATCGACCGCATCACCCTCGAGCTCGCCAACCCGGACGCGACCACCGCGGTCTACGAGGCCGAGCTCGCGACGTCCGAGGGTGGCGACGCCGTCTACACGGCGCCGGACGGCGTCGAGGCCGGAGAGATCTCCGGCTCGGGCGGCGTCGAGCTCGGCGAGGGCGAGACGGCGACGTTCTGGGTGTACGGCGAGCGCGACGCGGAGGCGACGCTCGGCGTCGACCTGCTCGGCGCGGGCTCCGGCACGCTCACGGTCAACGACCACGACGTGGTCGACCTCGCCGACGGCCACGAGGTCGCCGCGCACCTGCAGGGCGGCGTCAACGAGGTGGTCGTCACCGGCGGTGCGGACGGGCTCGTGCTCGACCGGCTCACCGTCGCCCCGGGCGAGGGCGTCCTGCCCACGACCGACTACCAGGCGGAGGACGCCGACCTCACCGGGTCCGCCGCCGTCGTCGACCTGTCCCTCGCCGAGGGCGGTCAGGCCGTCGCGGGCGTGGGCGGCGAGCCGGGGAACGACAGCTCGCTGACGTTCACCGTCGACGCCACCGAGGCCGGGTCGCACGCGGTCGTGTTCCGCTTCTCCAACCCGGAGCAGGTGGACGGCACGCACTACAACCCGAACCCGGTCGCGCGGCACGCGGACATCTCGGTGAACTCCGGCGACGCGCAGCGTGTGCTGTTCGTCCCGACGTTCCACGAGAACAACTTCTGGGAGCGCACGGTCGTTCTCGACCTCGCCGAGGGCGAGAACACGATCTCCCTGCGCTCCGAGGAGGCCACCAACTGGGACGGCGAGACGTACGCGTCCGAGACGTGGCCCGCGGACTACAACCTGCGGGCCGACGAGGCGCCCATCGTCGACCGCATCACCGTCTCGCCGCTCAGCGCGACGGCGTCGACGCCCGCCAGCCCCGTCGAGGTCACGGTCCAGACCCGCTGCCTCGCCGGCAGGGCGTACCTCGCCGTGCGCGCGACCAACACGTCCGACGCGGCCGTCCCGGTCGAGCTCTCGACCGCCTACGGGTCGAAGGCCGCGGACGCCGTGGCACCCGGCAAGAGCCTCTACCAGGCGTTCGCCGTCCGCTCCACGGACGTCGAGGCCGGTGAGGCCACCGTCACCGCCGGCGGCGTGACCACCACGCACGCCTACGAGGCGAGCACCTGCGGCTGACCCAGCCGCCGAACACGACGTTGGTGCCGTTGTCCGCGGGATAACGGCACCAACGTCGTTCTGGGCGCGGAGGACAGGCCGGCGAGCCGGCCGGGCCGCACGAGCGGGGCAGGGGGTGGGACGTGCCGGGTCGTGGTGGGCCTGGCGGGAGCGCCCGAGGAACGAGGGCGCGGATGGAAGACCCGGCACGTCCCACCCCCTGACGCGCGGACGTCCGCTGCGCTTGCTCCGCTGCGCTCCGGCTCAGCACTCGATGACGTTGACCGCGAGGCCACCCGTCGACGTCTCCTTGTACTTCGTCGACATGTCGACACCGGTCTGGCGCATGGTCTCGATGACGGTGTCGAGCGAGACGACGTGCGAGCCGTCGCCCTGGAGGGCGAGCCGGGCGGCAGAGACGGCGGTGCACGCCGCGATGGCGTTGCGCTCGATGCACGGCACCTGCACGAGCCCGCCGACCGGGTCGCACGTGAGCCCGAGGTTGTGCTCCATGGCGATCTCGGCGGCGTTCTCCACCTGCGCCGGCGTGCCGCCGAGCACGGCGCACAGCGCGCCCGCCGCCATGGAGCACGCGGAGCCGACCTCGCCCTGGCAGCCTGCCTCCGCGCCGGAGATCGAGGCGTTCCGCTTGTACAGCGCGCCGATCGCGGCGGCCGTGAGCAGGTACGTCCGCATGGCCCGACGGCGTCGGCCGTCGTCGGCGGCGACGTCCGGGTGGGTGCGCAGGAAGTGCCGCCCCACCGCCGGGATGATCCCGGCGGCACCGTTCGTGGGGGCCGTGACGACACGGCGCCCGTCGGCGTTCTCCTCGTTGACCGCCATCGCGAAGGCCTGCAGCCACTCGATCGTCGTGTCCTCGCCACGCTCGTCGGCGGCCTCGAGCCGCTCACGCTGCGCCCGTGCCCGACGGCGCACCTTCAGCCGACCTGGCAGGACGCCGTCGCGCTCGAGGCCGGCGTCGACGCACGCGCTCATCGTGTCCCAGATGCGGTCGACGCCGGCTTCGACCTCCGCGGCGGGCCGCAGCGCGATCTCGTTCTCCCAGGCGACCTGTGCGACCGGCAGTCCTTCGCGGTCGCACAGGTCGAGCAGCTCGGCGGCGTTCGCGAACGGGTAGGGGACGTCGTCCGTGTCGACGGCGCGGTCCGCGGCCTCGGCGTCGAGCGCCGCGTCGATCTCGTCGGCGGTGAGGACGAACCCGCCGCCGACGGAGTAGAACTCCTGCTCGACAAGGGCCGACCCGTCGGCGTCGAGCGCCGTGAAGCGCATCCCGTTGGGGTGCCCGGGCATCCGCGTCAGGGGAGCGAGACGGACGTCGGCCTGCGCGACGACCACCTCGTGCCGCCCGAGCAGCGGCAGGCGGGCACCGGCGCCGAGCTTCTCCCATCGGCCGGGGACGAGGTCGGGGTCGCACGTCTGCGCGTCGAGCCCGACGAGCCCTGCCACGACGGCGTCCGGCGTGCCGTGACCGACACCCGTCGCACCGAGCGACCCGCACAGCACCACCCGGAGCCCAGCCACGCGCGCGAGCTCGTCACGCTCCGCGAGCCCGGTCACGAACGCCTTCGCCGCACGCATCGGCCCGACGGTGTGCGAGCTCGACGGGCCGAGGCCCACCGAGAACAGGTCGAGGACGGAGACGTACGGGCTCATGGCCCCATCGTCGCACCCTGTCTCAGGATGTGGGCGCCGTGCGGTGGTGGCCCGTCACGACCGGGCACGTCGCGAGGTGGTCGTCGACGACGCCGCACGCCTGCATCGCCGCGTACGCGGTCGTCGGTCCGACGAACCGGAAGCCCTCCTTCTTCAGCGCCTTCGACAGCGCGACCGACTCGCTCGTCCACGACGGCACGTCGGTCCACGTCCGCGGGCGCTCGTCGCGCGGGGGAGGGGCGAAGGACCAGAACAGCTCGTCGAGCGTGCGGCCGCGCTGGTGCAGGGCGAGCAGCGCGCGGGCGTTCCCGATCGTCGCCTCGATCTTCTGCCGGTTGCGGATGATGCCGGCGTCCGCGAGGAGGCGGGCCACGTCGTCGTCCCCGAACTGCGCGACGACCTCCGGGGCGAACTCGGCGAAGGCCGCACGGAACGCCGGCCGCTTGCGCAGCACCGTGATCCAGGCGAGCCCGGACTGGAACCCCTCGAGGGCGAGCCGCTCGAACAGGGCCTGCTCCCCGTGGACGGGCAGGGCCCACTCGGTGTCGTGGTACTCCTCGTACAGCGGATCGCCGTCGCCGAAGCAGCGGGCTCCGGGCGGGGGAGCGGCCGGGGCGTCGTCGGGCGCGGCGAGCGGCGTCGAGGGCTCGGCGGGGACGTCGGTGGTCATGGCGTCACTCTGCCCCGGGCGGCCGACACCCGACCACCACCCGACGAGTCCTGTGGAGCGGACCGGCGTCGACCGGGACTGTGGACGGTCAGGCGTCGTCGTCCGGCGCGTCGACCGTCACCGCGGCGATGGCCCGGAGCGCGGCGAGGTGCGCGGTCAGTGCGGTGCGGCCCGCGGCCGTGAGGTGCACCCACGTCCGAGGCCGACGCCCGACGCGGTCCTTCGCGAGGGAGACGTAGCCCGCGCCCTCGAGCGCGGACAGCTGCTTGGACAGGGCGGAGTCGCTGAGCTCGACCGTGTCCCGCAGGCCGCGGAAGTCCGCCTTCTCGACGCCGGCCAGCGCGGCGACGAGGGAGAGTCGTACGGGGGACTGCAGGAGCTCGTCGAGGTCGTGGCGCGGGTGGTTCGCCGCGGGTGTCATCGCGCGTCGTCCGGGACGCCGGTGGCCGACGCGACGTCGGTCCGGGAGGGCCACCAGGCCGCGGCCAGCAGGGGGACGGCGCTGACCACCGCGGCCGGCACCCAGTAGCCCGGGGCGCCCTCGAAGGCGGTCAGCCCGACGGCGAGGATCACGCCGTACGTCGCCGCCCACAGCCCGGCGCCGATGCCGATGCGCCGGCCCGCCGCCGCCACGGCGAAGCCCTGCCGGCGAGCCCAGGTGACCCCGATGGCGACGAGTGCGCCCCACACGGAGAGGGCGACCACCATGCCCGCCGTCCCGCCGAGGCCGATCGCGGCGACGAGGGCGGCGCTCGCGACGGCCCACCCGCCGAGGTAGACCCGCACCCACCGCCACGCGGCGGCACGGGTACGCGTCGTCAGCTCGGCGGCGCGGGCGAGCTGGGCACGAGGGTCGGGGGCGTCGGGCGATCCGTGGGTGTTCATGTGTGCCATCTCAGCACACACTTTCCGCCGTGGCAACTGTGTGCCGGTGTGACAACCTTCTTCCTGTCGGTCCGTCTCAGCGCCGGGAGGCCAGGCGCTGCTCGACGAACGTGGCGACGCCGTCGAGCACGATCTGGAGGCTGACGCCGAAGTCGTCCTGCCACCCGTCCTCGTGCCGTGGGCCGTCCGGCGGGGGCGGGCTCGTGGCGAGCGCCGCGAAGAGGTGGGGGTAGGTCTCGGGGCTCGCGAAGTGCTGCAGCACCGTCTCGAAGTCGTAGAACGGGTTGGCCCGGTCGAGCGCGCCCGGGTCGAGCTCTGACTCGGGGGTGCTCTCGGGCAGCCCCTGCTCACGGCGGACGGCGTCCGCCGCCGCGCGCCGCGTCTCGACCTGCACCCGGCCCTCGCCGAGCACGTGCTGCGCGAGCAGCCCGATGATCTGCAGCTTCTCGTCGGCCGTCAGGTCGAGCTCGCCGAGGATCTCGAAAGCTGCGTCGATCCATCGGGCGCGGTTCGGCCCGAGCCGGACCGTGGGCAGCGGGAGGTCGATGAACCACGGCCGGGCGAGGATGCCGTCGACCTGCGCGCGCGTCCACGCCTCGAGGCCTGCCCGCCAGTCGCCCTCGGGGTACGGGGGAAGGGCGAAGTCTGCCGCCGCCGCGTCCGCCATGAGCGCGAGCAGCTCGTCCTTGCTCGCGACGTACCGGTAGAGGGCCATCGACGAGTAGCCGAGGGACTCGGCGACGCGGGCCATGGACACCGCCTCGAGCCCTTCGGTGTCGGCGACGTCGATCGCCGCGCGCACCACCTGGTCGACGCTCAGCGCGGGCTTCGGCCCGCGACGCCGGGGCGCGCCGCGGCCCCACAGCCGCTGGAGCGTCGAGGGCACGTGCGCGTCGCCGGTGCCGTCGTCCGTCGACGGGCCGGCTGCCGTCGTTCCCTCGTCCGTCATGGCGTCATCCTCTCGCGGGCCTTGACCACCGTCGAAACAGTGTCTAGCGTAAACAGCGCGGTTACTCACATAAACAGTTTTGCGGTTACGCGACTCGAAGGAGCATCATGTCCCCACCTCTGGTCGAGGCGACCGGCCTGCGCAAGAGCTACGGCAGCTCGCGCAAGCCGGTGCGCGTCCTCGACGGCGTCGACGTCACGCTCGCCGAGGGGGAGGTCCTCGCCCTGCTCGGGCCGAACGGCGCCGGCAAGACGACGACCGTCCGCATCCTCTCGACGCTCCTGCGTCCCGACGGCGGCACCGCCACCGTCGCGGGGCACGACGTCGTCCGCGACGCCGCGCGCGTGCGGGAGGTCATCAGCCTCACCGGCCAGTACGCCGCCGTCGACGAGAAGCAGTCGGGGCGCGAGAACCTCGCGATGATGGGGCACCTCGCGCACCTGCCGCGTCGTGCCGTGGGCGGTCGGGTCGACGAGCTGCTCCACGCGTTCGACCTGGTCGACGCCGCCGACCGCCGCGTCGACACCTACTCCGGCGGCATGCGCCGCCGCCTCGACCTCGCCGCGGGCCTGCTCACGCGGCCGCGCCTGATGTTCCTCGACGAGCCGACGACCGGCCTCGACCCGCGCAGCCGGCAGACGATGTGGGAGGTGGTGCGCCGCGTCGTCGCCGACGGCACGAGCCTGTTCCTCACCACCCAGTACCTCGAGGAGGCGGACCAGCTCGCCGACCGCGTGGCCCTCGTCGACGACGGTCGCGTCGTCGCGGAAGGAGCGCCGGCCGAGCTCAAGCGCCGGGTCGGCGACGCCGCGGTCGAGCTGACGTTCGCCTCCGCGGACGACGTCGCGCGCGTGCGCCTCGTGGGCGCGACGGCGGACGGCCGCGCGCTGCGCGTGCCCACCGACGGGTCCGTCGAGCACGTGCGCGACGTCCTCGCTGCAGTCGCGGCGTCCGGGGTGGAGCCCGAGCGCTGGGAGGTGCGCGAGCCGACGCTCGACGACGTGTTCCTCACCCTGACCGGGCACGCCGCCCGGACGACCGACGAGGAGGCCGCAGCATGACCGCCCAGACCCTGCGCGCGCCGTCGGGCACGCGGACGCGACGCCCCGACGCGGCGCCCCGGCCGGGGCGGCACGTGCTCGCCGACGCCGGCACGATGATCGGCCGGTCGCTGCGGCTCGTGCGCCGCGAGCCCGACGAGCTCATCCTCGCCCTGGTCCTGCCGGTGATGCTCATGGTGCTGTTCGTGTACGTCTTCGGCGGCGCGATGTCCGTCGGCACCAACTACATCACCTACGCGACGCCCGGGATCATCCTGCTCTGCGCCGGGTACGGCGCGTCGAACACCGCCATCGCGGTCGAGCAGGACATGTCCGGCGGCATCATGGACCGCTTCCGGTCCATGCCGATCGCGAGCGCCACCGTGCTCGTCGGCCACACCGTCGCGAGCGTCGTGAAGAACCTCGTGACGACGGCGGTCGTGCTCGGCGTCGCGCACCTCATCGGCTTCCGGGCCGACGCGACCGCGCTCGAGTGGCTCGGCGCCGTCGGCGTGATCGTCGCCTACATCCTCGCGATCACGTGCGTCGCGACGTTCGTCGGCGTGCTCGTGCGCTCGCCCGCCGCGGCCGGCGGGTTCGGCTTCTTCATGCTGTTCCTGCCGTACGTGTCCAGCGCGTTCGTGCCGCCCGGCACCATGCCCGAGTGGCTGCGCGGGTTCGCCGAGCACCAGCCCGTCACGCCCGTCATCGAGACGATCCGCGGCCTCCTCGTCGGCCTCGGCAGCGACGCGCAGCCGGTCACGGACCTCGGGTCGACGGCGGCGCTCGCCCTCGCGTGGTGCGCGGGCATCGTGGTCGTGTTCCTCGCCGGTGCGGCGTGGGTGTTCGCGCGGCGGCGCCGGCGGTAGCGCCGCCGGTCAGAACGCGGAGACGTGGCCGGGCGCGCGCTGCGGGCGGCTCAGGGCGCGCAGCACCGCCGTCTGGCCGTGCCGACGCACCGCGACGGTCGTGAGCACGTCGAGCACGGCCCGGACCACGGCATCGGGGTAGTCCGGCGTGGGCAGCCCGACGCTCGCGGCCAGGTCGTCCCCGTGGACCGTCAGCTCGACGAGCCGCGTCGTGAGGAAGTCGTCGGTCGGCATGGCCCACGCCGTCCACGGGGGAGCGACGACGTCGGGCGTGCGGGGACGGCCGATCAGCGACTCCAGGACCTCGTAGCTCTCGCGGCCCCACGCGAGGACGGCGTCCGGCCCCTGCCCGGCGGCGTCGTCGCTGGTCTCGCGCACGCCGACGTTCACGGCGTCGTCGGGAGCCGCCTCGACCCACGCCGAACGTGCGTAGTGACCGTGCGCGTCGACGACCTCTGCGGCGTCCGCCGGTGGCGCCTCGAGGACGAGCCGGGTGTTCGCGAGCTGCTTGAGCAGGTGGTGCGCGAGCCCGCCGACCGTCATCCCCGCGCACGCGCTCTCCGCGGACCAGGCGGCGGCCACCTCCGGTCGTGCCGCGAGGTCGAGGGCGTCGCGTGCGGTCGTGAGGAAGTCGGCACGGTTCACGGGCGACAGGGTAGCCGTGCGGGGTGCCCGGCGGGGTGCGATGGTGGCACGCGTGACAGGACTGGGGACGGCGGTCGCACGGCCGGCGGGAGCGGCGCTCGCGGCGGCGACGGGTGCGCTCGCGCGACTGCGTCACCGCCGCCCGTTCCACACCCGCGGTGTCCTCCTCGACGCGACCCTCGTCGTCGCGGAGGACGAGGCCGGTGCGGTCTCGGTGCCGCAGGGGCGGAAGGAGGCGCTCGCGCGGCTCTCGCTCTCGGCGGGCCTGCCGCGCGGGCTGCCGGACGTCGTCGGGCTCGCGGTGCGGTGGACCGAGGACGGCGCGCCGCAGGACGTGCTGTTCTCGTCCTCCGGCCACGGGCGCCTCACGCGGTTCGCCCTCGTGCCGCGGCGCACGCTGCTCGGCGGCTGGTTCTCGACGATCATGCCGCTGCGCGCGCCGCACGGCCCCGTGGTGCTCGCCCTGCGTCCCGACGCGATGGTGACGCGCGTGACCGGCGTCGTCACGCTCGAGGTCCTCGAGGCGACGCCGCTCGGCCCGTGGCGGCGGTTCGGGGCGCTCGAGCTGCACGGCCCGGCGGCGGGCGCCTCGCGCGACGGCGACGACCCGGGCCTGCGCTTCGACCCGACGCGCGACGCCCCCCGGCGGCTCGGCACGTACGCGTGGGAGGACCGACTGCGCGCGCCCGGCTATGCCGCCGCCCGGCGGGAGAGCCGGTCCGATCGGGATCGCGATCAGTCGTAGGCCGTCCACGGGTCCGACCGGACACGTTCGTCCACGGCCGCGGCGTCCTGCCCGATGACGACGAGCGCGCGCCTCCACGTCCGTGGCGGACCGGTGCGGGGCGTGCGCCCGGAAGTCGACGAGCAACGACGCGGTGAACCCTCGCACGGCCGCCGTCACGCGGATGGTGGGTCGAGAGCCCCACACCCTGCACGACGGAGTGTTCACCCGGCCGTCATCGGCACGTCCCGTCCGGGTCGTCCCCGCGCCACGCCGTGCGACGACGCTCTGCTCGGCCCGTTTCACCGCCGAAGGAGAGCCATGCCCCTCACGACCTCGCGCGCCGGCGACCGCCGCACGCGTATCGCCGCGCTCGTCGCCACCGGCGCGGCGCTCTCGCTCAGCCTGGGCGCGCTCCCCGCGCTGGCCGCGACGCACCCGGCGGCCGCGCCGTCGGGCGCCTGGGCCGTGCCGGCACCGGAGGAGACGTTCCACCGTCTCGCGACCTATCCCGTGCTCGAGAACCGCCCGGAGGGCGAGGACCCGACGACCGAGACGGTCGCCGAGATCTCGGCGGTGAGCGAGGACGGCCGGACCGTCGTGCACACCGACGCGGCGGCGAAGCGGATCGGCTTCCTCGACATCACCGACCCGACGGCGCCGAAGGGGCTGGGCACGCTGAGCCTCGCCGAGCTCGGCTCGCAGCACGACGAGCCGACGTCGGTCGCGATCGTGGGCGGGTACGTCCTCGTCGTCGTCGACACCTCGACGAGCTTCACCGCGCCGAGCGGGCGCCTCGACGTCGTCGACCTCGCGACGCGTGAGCGCGTGCGCTCGTTCGACCTCGGCGGCCAGCCGGACTCGGTCGCCGTGACGCCCGACGGCGCGCACGCCGTCGTCGCGATGGAGAACCAGCGCGACGAGGAGGCCACGCCCGCGAATGGCGAGGAGGGCGACCTCCCGCAGCTTCCGGCGGGCTTCCTGCAGGTCCTCGACCTGCCGGGCGACGACCCGGCCGCGTGGTCGACGCGCCCCGTGCCGCTCGTCGGCGCCGACGGCGCACCGCTGCCCGCCTTCGTCGACGCCGGTCTCGACACGCCCGAGGACCCGGAGCCGGAGTACGTCGCGATCGACCCGACCGGGACGAAGGCCGTGGTGACGCTCCAGGAGAACAACGGCATCGTCGTCGTGGACGTCGCGTCGGGCGCGATCGAGACCGTGTTCTCCGCCGGCACGACGACGGTGACGGATGTGGACACCGTCGAGGACGACGTCATCGACCTGACCGGCACGGTCACGGACGCCCCGCGTGAGCCCGACGCGATCGCCTGGATCGACGCCACGCACGTCGCGACGGCCGACGAGGGCGACTGGAAGGGCGGCACGCGCGGCTGGACGGTCTTCGACGTCACGACCGGCGACGTCGTGTGGGAGGCCGGCGCCGAGATGGAGCACCTCGCCGCGCGCGTGGGCCTGCACGACGACGGTCGCGCCGAGAACAAGGGCGCGGAGCCGGAGGGCCTGACCGTCGCGACGCTCGGCGGCACGCGTTACGCGTTCGTCGGTTCGGAGCGGTCGAACTTCGTCGCGGTCTACGACGTCTCGCAGCCCGCGGAGCCCCGCTTCGTCCAGGTCCTCGCGACGACCAACGGCCCCGAGGGCCTGCTCGTCGTGCCGGAGCGCGACCTGCTCGTCGTCTCGAGCGAGGAGGACGACGCCGAGGCCGGCGTCCGCTCCGCCGTCACCGTGTTCGGCCGCGGCGCGCAGTGGGCGGCGGACGCCGGCACGCCGCAGTTCCCGAGCATCGTGTCCGCGGACGTGGCGGAGGGCGCCGCGGCGGGCACGCCGATCGGGTGGGGCGCGCTCGGCGCGCTGAGCGCCGACCCGACGGACCCGCAGCGCCTGTGGACGGCGACCGACGCGGCGTACGGCGTGACGCAGCTGCTCTCGCTCGACGTCAGCGCCCACGGCGACGGCTCGCCGGCCGTGATCGACGGCTCGGTGACGCTCACCGCCGACGGCGCGCCCGCCGGCCTGGACGTCGAGGGCCTCGCCGTCCGTGCGGACGGCGGGTTCTGGCTCGCGGTCGAGGGTGCGACCGGCCCGGAGAACGCCGTCGTGCGCGTCGGTGCGGACGGCGCCGTCCAGGAGACGATCACACTGCCCGCGGACGTCGCGGCCGGCCTCGGCAAGCAGGGTCTCGAGGGCGTCGCCGTGCAGGGTTCCGGCCCGAGCGAGCAGGTGTGGGTCGCGCTCCAGCGCGGCCTGACGACCGACGAGGGCGGCACGGCCGGTACGGCTCGGCTCGGCCGGTACGACGTCGCGAGCAGCACGTGGGACTGGTTCGCCTACCCGCTCGAGACCACCACGGCGGCCGGCGACTGGATCGGCCTCAGCGAGGTCGCCGTCGTCGACGACGACACGCTCGCCGTCATCGAGCGCGACAAGCTCAACGGTCCGGCGGCCGCGGTCAAGCGCGTCTACGCGGTGGACGTCCCGGCCACGCCGGTGGGTGCCGCCTCGACCACGCCGGTCCCCGTGGAGAAGTCCCTCGCGCACGACGTCCTGCCCGACCTACGGGCCACGAACGGATGGACGCAGGAGAAGCTCGAGGGCCTGACGATCGGCGGGGACGGCACCGTCTGGGCCGTCACCGACAACGACGGTCTCGACGACGCCACGGGCGAGACGGTGCTGCTCGACCTCGGCACCGCGGACGACGTCTTCGCCGGGTCCGACGAGCCGGGTGGACCGGGTGAGCCGGGTGGTCCCGGTCAGCCGGGCGTCGAGACGCCGGGCGCGGGCGAGGAGCCGCCGTCGCCGGTGCGGCACACGGTCGACGCCGACGACCTCACCGAGGAGGGTCGCGACGGCGTGACGCTCTCCGTGGACAGCGTGCGCCCCGGCGGGTCGTTCACGTTCACCGCCCCCGGCTTCGCGCCGGGCGAGTGGGTGTCGGCGACGCTGTTCTCCGCGCCCGTCGACCTGGGGATGTTCCGGGCGGACGCCTCGGGCGTCGTCAGCGCGACGGTGACGCTGCCCGCCGACGTCGCGCCGGGCGTGCACCGCTTCGCGCTCGTCGGCCAGGTGGACGGCCGCGTCGTCTGGACCGAGCTCGAGGTGCTCGCCGCACCCGCGGCCGGTGACGACACCGACGACGACCGCTCGCCGGGCGGCCTCGCCTCCACCGGCGCGAGCATCGGCTCGGTCGTCGCGCTCGCGCTCGTGCTCGTCGCCGGCGGCACCGGGATCGTCGTCGCCCGCCGTCGCCTGCGTGGCGTCCCCGGCTAGCCCGGCCACGCCGTCCCTTCCGGGCGGACGGAACCGGCCGGCTCGCGGACGCTGAGGTCAGTCGCGGTCGTTCGGCATGAGGAGCCACAGGATCAGGTAGGCGAGGATCTGCGGGCCGGGCAGGAGGAGCGAGGCGACCGTCACGACGCGTACGACGGTCGTGCTCCACCCGAAGCGGCGGGCGATGCCCGCGCACACGCCCGCGATCATGCGGCCGTGGCGCGGTCGGGACAGGGAGGCCGACGAGGCGGCTGCGGAAGGGCTCATGCCTCGACGCTACGACCGCCTGCGCCCGCGCGACATCGGGGTGTCCCCCGATCCGACCCGGATCCTCACCCGAGGTTCGCGGGTGCCGTGCGCGCGCGAGCGGGAGGAAGCCGTGCCACCGTGAGCGCGTGACCAGCACAGACGCACCCGTGGGGCATGAGGGGACGGACCCGGACACCCGGCTGTCCCGCTCCGTCGGCGGACGACTCCTCTACCTGTTCATCCTCGGCGACGTCCTCGGGGCCGGTGTGTACGCACTAGTCGGGGCGATGGCCGGGGAGGTCGGCGGTGCCGTCTGGCTGCCGCTCCTCGTCGCGCTGGGCCTCGCGCTGCTCACCGCCGGCTCGTACGCGGAGCTGGTGACGAAGTACCCGCGCGCCGGCGGCGCCGCCGTGTTCGCTGACCGCGCCTTCCGCAGCCCGCTCGTGTCGTTCCTCGTGGGGTTCTCCATGCTCGCCGCGGGGGTGACGAGCGCGGCCGGCCTGTCGCTCGCGTTCGCGGGCGACTACTTCGCGACGTTCGTCGACGCGCCCGACCGCCTCGTGGCGGTCCTGTTCCTCGCCGCCGTCGCGGCGCTCAACGCACGGGGCATCAAGGAGTCGCTGCGGGCCAACATCGCGATGACGGCGATCGAGCTGACCGGGCTGGTGCTGATCGTCGTGCTCGCCGCCGTGGTCCTCGGGCGCGGCGAGGGCGACCCGGCGCGCGTCACGCAGTTCGCCGAGGGCACGACGCCGGCGCTCGCCGTCCTCGGCGCCGCGATCCTCGCGTACTACTCGTTCGTCGGGTTCGAGACGTCGGCCAACCTCGCCGAGGAGGTGCGCGACGTGCGGCGCGTCTACCCGCGCGCGCTCTTCGGGTCGCTGATCACCGCGGGCGTCGTGTACGTCGCGGTCGGGATCGCGGCCGTCGCCGTCGTGGACCCGGGCACGCTGGCGGACTCGACGGGCCCGCTGCTCGAGGTCGTCGAGGCGGAGGGCTCGGTGCCGGAGTGGGTGTTCTCGCTGGTGGCGCTCATCGCCGTCGCGAACGGCGCCCTGCTGACGATGATCATGGCGAGCCGCCTCACGTACGGCATGGCGGAGCAGGGCATCCTGCCGTCCGTGCTGGGGCGGGTGCTGCCGGTCCGGCGGACCCCGTGGGTCGCGATCGTCGCCACGACGCTCGTCGCGATGGGCCTGGTCTTCACGGGCGACGTCGCGGCCCTCGCCGAGACCGTCGTCCTGCTGCTCCTCGTCGTCTTCGCGGCGGTCAACGTCGCGGTGCTGGTGCTGCGCCGCGAGACCGTCGAGGAGCCGCACTTCCGCGTCGCGACGGTCGTCCCCGTCCTCGGCGTGGCGTCGTGCGTGCTGCTGCTGAGCCAGCAGGACGCCGCCACGTGGCTGCGGGCCGGCATCCTGCTGGCCGTCGGCGCGGTGCTCTACGGGGTCATGCGCTGGACGGGCGGCGCGCGAGGCGGCCGCGCGGCGGGCGCGAGCACGACCGACGCGCAGCGCTGAGACGCGCGCGACGGGTCGGCCCGGGTCCGGCGCGCTCAGACGCGCGAGACGACGACCGCTGCGCTGTGCCCGCCGAACCCGAACGCGTTGACGAGCGCGTGGTCGGCGTTCGTCGCGCGCGCCGGGCCGCGCACGACGTCGAGGTCGATCCCCGGGTCCTGCTCGTCGACGTTGAGCGTCGGCGGGACCCGACCGTCGCGGAGCGCGCCCAGCGCCGCGAGGACGCCGAGAGAGCCGGCCGCGCCGAGCAGGTGACCCGTCGCGCCCTTCGTCGACGTCACGGGTGGCGGTGAGGGCAGGGCGGCACGGATCGCTGCCGCCTCCGCGAGGTCCCCGGCCGGGGTCGACGTGGCGTGCGCGTGGACGAACCCGACGTCGTCGGGCGAGAGGCCGGCGGAGCGCAGGGCGAGACCGATCGTGCGCGCCTGGTTCTGCGGGTCCCCGCCGACGATGTCGTACGCGTCCGACGTCACGGCCGCCCCGGCGACCGCGCCGTGCAGGCGGGCGCCGCGCGCCCGCGCGTGGGACTCGCGCTCGAGCACGACGAGCGCGCACCCCTCGCTCATGACGAAGCCGTCCCGGCCGACGTCGAACGGCCGGGACGCGCGCTCCGGCTCGTCGTTGCGCGTCGACAGGGCGCGCGCCTGCGCGAACGCCGCGAGCGAGAACGGCAGCACCCCGGCCTCGACGCCCCCGCACACCACCACGTCCGCCGACCCGGCGAGGATCATCTCGCGCCCCGTCGCGATCGCCTCCGCGCCGGCCGCGCACGCGCTGATGGGCGCCCGCGCGCCGGCCTTCGCGCCGAGGTCGATCGACAGCCACGCGGCCGGGCCGTTCGACATGAGCATGGTGACGGTGTGCGGCGAGACGCGCCGGTGCCCGCGGCTCTCCAGGACGCGGTTCTGCTCGAGCGTCGTCGCGATGCCGCCGTTGGCCGACCCGATGACGACCGCGACGCGCTCCGGGTCCGCGTCCGGGCTGCCCGCGTCCGCCCACGCCTCGCGCCCCGCGACGAGGGCGAGCTGCTCCGCGCGGTCGGTGCGGCGGACCTCGCGCACGGGCAGCGCGTCCGCGAACGCATCGTCCACGCGGCCCGCGATGCGCACGGGCAGGTCGAGCGCCCACTCGTCCTTGATCGCCCGGATGCCGCTCGAGCCCTCGACCAGCGCGTTCCACGTCGAACCTGCGGTGACGCCCATCGGCGTCACCGCGCCGACCCCTGACACCACGACGCGATCCATCCGGCACCCCCTGCGAGCCCCGGGTCCCGCCCTGCACGGGACCTGCTGGCACAACTGTGCCTCATCCGGGTGAAGTCCAGGTTTCGCCAGGGTCCTCCGAACGGTGGGCGAAGGGCCCGTAGCCCATGCTGTGGGGGGATGACACAGACGGTGGAGTGGGTCTTCGACGCCCGCGGCGAGGCGTGGGTCCGGGACTACTGGGACCTCATGACGTCCGCCGGCCTCGCGAGCCTGGCCCTGCACACGTCGCCGTCCAACCGGCCGCACCTGACCGCCGTCGTGTGCCGCAGGCTGCACGACGACGCCGTCGACCGTCTCGCGGCCGCGATCCGGGAGGCGGACCCCCGGCTCACCGGTCTCGACACCCGCGTCGACGGCCTCGTGCTCCTCGGCGGTCGGCGACGGCGCGCGCTCGCCCTGCACGTGGTCCCCGACGTCGGCCTGCTCACCGCCCAGGCGTGGCTGCGCGAGCACCTCGTGCGCGACGACCCGGGCGAGCTCACCGAGCCCGGCCGCTGGACGCCGCACGTCTCCCTCGCGCGCCGGGTCGGCGACGACCAACTCGCCCCCGGCGTCGCCGCGCTCGGCGAGCTGGCGCGCCGCCCCCTGCGGCTCGCGCGGCTGCGCGTGTTCGACGACGAGCGCGGCGTGCTCTGGGAGGGCTGAGCGAGTGCCGAGCTCGTCTCACCAGCCGCCGGGCGCGAGGATCTTGCGGATCCGCTTCTCGCTCACCGGGCCGTCGGTGCCCAGCTGCTGCGCGAACAGCGACACCCGCAGCTCCTCGAGCAGCCACCGCACCTCGGCCAGCTCGCGCGCCCGCGCCGGGTCGTCGGCCCCCGCCGCGTACGCCGCCCGTGCCCGGCCGTACGCCTCCTCGACGTCGTGCACGCGCCACGCCAGCTCGGCGTCCCGGTTCGGGTTCCCCTGCGCCTTCTCCAGCCGGTACGACGCCGCGCGCAGGTACCGCGTCAGGTGCGGCAGGCGCGAGGGCGGCGTCGCGGACACGAACCCGTCGTGCACCAGCGTCGCCGCGTGGTCGCGCACGTCCGTCAGCGTGTTGAGCAGCGCCAGGCTGTTCGACGCACGGATCTCGCCGTCGAGCGTGCGCGCCGCCGTGAGCGCGGCCACCACGTGCCCGACGACGGAGTGCACCTTGTCCTCCAGGTGTCGCCGCACGAACGTCCTCGCCGCGTCGTACGCCGCCGTGTCACGCACCGCCGCCGCGTCCGGCTGCGGCCCGTACGGACCGCTCCCGCCGCTCGTCAGCGCGATCACCGCCGCGAGCTGCACGTCCGCCACCAGCGCCTCGGTGCTGCGGTACGGGCTCGCGGCGAGCGTCAGCGCCTGCGTCCCCGTCCACCGGCTCGTGATCCGCGCCGTCTGCAGCGCCGTCTCGCCCAGCAGCAGCCGCCGCACGCCCCGCGCGTGATCCCGACCCTGCGCCCCGGCGTCGGCCAGCACCCGCAGCGCCACGGTCGGCCGACCCTTGGCATCCGGCTCCTCCACCAGCGCCGGGTACCCCCGCACGACCACCCCGGCCCCGACGTCCGTCGACACCGTCTCCGGAATCGCCCCGCCGGGCAGGTCCGGCCACGTAGTCAGCCGGGTCTGTTCGCTCACCAGCGCGGTCGGTGCGCCGTCGGTGCTCGGGCTGGCCGCGCCGTCACCTCGTGCGTTCGGCCGTCCGTGGCCGCGCGCGGCTTCTACGCCCTTCGCATCCGACGCCGCACCGCCCGCTCGTCCGTCGCGTCGCCGTGGTGAGCCGGCAGCCGGATGCGACCCGGCGCCGTCGGGCCCGCCGTGCCGACCGCCGGACGGCGAGCCGGACGCGGAGGCGGGGGAGGGGGCGTCGGTGGCGAAGGGCGTGGCGGGCCTGGCGGGAGCACCGCGAGGGACGAGCGGTGCGGATGGTAGCCCGAGCGCCGACGCCCCCTCCGCCGCCGCCCCAGCCACCGACGCCTCACGCAGAGCCGCACCCACCGCGCCCTTCACGGCCGCGCGGACCGCCGCCTGGTTCTGGGCGGCGAGGCGGCGCTGCAGGGCCAGGAGGTCCTTCGACTCGTCGAGGACGACCTCGCCGTTGCGCCGGGGGTCGACCACGCGGAAGGTCATGCGCAGGTGCGCAGGGAGACGCGACTCCTGCTCGGGGCCCCACGCGTCGTCGGGGATGATCACGTCGCGCAGGGCGCGGACGGCGCGGGTGAACGCGACGTGGAAGGGCTCGGCCATGTCGCCGGCGCGGGCCATGTCCTCCCAGGCGGGCGTGTGCTCGCGCAGCCAGGCGACGACGTCGCGCGCCACGTCGGGGGCGGGCACGAGCTGGACGCGGACCGGCTTCGGCAGGGAGCGGATCGTCGCGGTCGCGAGCTCGTCGAGCAGGCCCGGGACCATCCAGTCGAACCCGTCAGGCGTGACGCGGTTGAGAACGGAGATCGGGACGTGGACGGTGACGCCGTCCGCCTCCGTGCCGGGCTGGAACTGGTACGTCAGCGGGAGGGTCAGGTCGCCCTGCGGCCACGACTCGGGGAACTGCGACGTGTCGACCTGGTCGGCGTCGGGCACGAGCTGCTCGAGGGTGAACGTGAGCAGGTCGGGGTCGCGGCGCCGCGCCGTCTTCCACCAGCGGTCGAAGTGCGCCGCGGACACCACGTCGTCGGGGACGCGCTCGTCGTAGAAGGCGAAGAGCACGTCGTCGTCCACGACGAGGCCGCGCTGCCGCGACCGTGCCTCGAGCTCCTCCGCCTCCTCCAGGAGCTTGCGGTTGTCGTGGAAGAACCGGTGGTGCGTCGTCCACTCGCCCTGCACGAGCGCGTGCCGCACGAACATCTCGCGCGCCGCCTCCGGGTCCACCTTCGCGTAGAGCACCTTGCGGTCCGCGACGATCGGCACGCCGTACAGCAGCACCTTCTCGCGCGCGATCGCCGCGCCCTGCTTCGTGGACCAGTGCGGGTCGGAGTACGTGCGTCGCGCCAGGTCGCCGGCGAGCTCCTCCGCCCACTCCGGCTGGATGCGCGCGACGTCCCGCGCCCACAGCCTGCTGGTCTCCACGAGCTCGCCGGCCATGATCCACGCCGGCGGCTTCTTGCTGAGCGGCGACCCGGGGAAGATCGCGAACCGCGCCCCGCGCGCGCCCGTGTACTCGTTGCGGGCCTGCTTCTGCGCCCGGCGCAGTGCCTTCGCGCGCGCCTCGCCCTTCAGGTGCGCGACCGACGACGCCTTCACGTCACCCGTGTCCTGCATCCCGATCTGCGACAGCAGCCCGGCGAGCAGCGCCCTGTGGATGGTTTCGCCGTCCCATGCTCGCTTGTACGCCGTGCTCGGGTCCGCGGCCGGTGCGCCGCCGGTGCTCGGGCTGGCCGCGCCGTCGCCTCTGACGTTCGGTCGTCCTTGGCCGCGCGCGGCTTCTACGCCCTTCGCATCCGACGTCGCACCGTCCGCTCGTCCGTCGGGTTGCCCGGGCGAGCCGGACACGGAGGTGGGGACAGGGCCGTCGGTGGCGAAGGTCGTGGCGGGGTTGGCGGGAGCGTCGCGAGGATTGAGCGGCGCGGATGGTAGACCGAGCGCCGACGGCCCTGTCCCCGCCGTACCGGAGCCACCCGAACGATCCGACCGCGGGCGGTACGACATGTCGATGCCGAGGGGCTTGGACATCTCGCGGAGCTGGGCGACGACGTCCTGCCACTCGCGGATGCGCAGGAAGTTGAGGTACTCGGCCTTGCAGAGGCGGCGGAAGGCCGAGGAGGAGAGGGCGTGCTGCTGCTCGCGCACGTACTCCCAGATGTTGAGGTAGGTGAGGAAATCGGAGTGCGGGTCGGTGAAGCGCGCGTGCTGCTGGTCGGCCTGCGGGCGCTGCTCGGCAGGGCGCTCGCGAGGGTCCTGGATGGACATGACCGCGGCGATGATGGCGACCTCGCGCGCGACGCCGAGGCGGGAGCCCTCGAAGATCATGCGGGCCAGGCGCGGGTCCATGGGGAGCTGCGCGAGGACGCGGCCGACCTCGGTGAGGCGGGTGGCGCCGTCGGACGTCGAGAGGGCGCCGAGCTCGGTGAGGAGCTGGACGCCGTCGCGGACGGCGCGGGTGTCCGGGGGCTCGACGAACGGGAAGCGCGCGACGTCGTCGGGGGTGTCGACGACGCCGACCGAGATCATCTGCAGGAGCACCGACGCGAGCGAGGTGCGCAGGATCTCCGGCTCGGTGAACTCGGGGCGGGACGCGAAGTCGGCCTGGGAGTAGAGGCGGATCGCGATGCCGTCGGCGACGCGCCCCGAGCGGCCGGAGCGCTGGTTCGCGCTGGCCTGCGAGACGGGCTCGATAGGCAGGCGCTGGACCTTCGTCGCCTTGGAGTAGCGCGAGATGCGGGCGGTGCCGGGGTCGACGACGTAGTGGATCCCCGGGACGGTCAGCGACGTCTCGGCGACGTTCGTCGCGAGGACGATGCGCCGGGAGCCGTGCGGCTGGAAGACGCGGTGCTGCTCGGCCGAGGACAGGCGTGCGTACAGCGGCAGGATCTCGACGCGCTGCGGGTGCTTCGGGTCGCGCACGCGGTCCTTGAGGTGGCCCTCGAGCGCGTCGGCGGCGTCGTGGATCTCGCGCTCCCCGGAGAGGAACACGAGGATGTCGCCAGGCCCCTCCCACATGAGCTCGTCGCACGCGTCGACGATGCCCGTGACGAGGTCCTTATCCTCGGTCTTCGCCTTCCCGACGGTCTTGCCCGACTCGGGGTCGACGTCGGGAGACAGCGGGCGGTAGCGGATCTCGACCGGGTAGGTGCGGCCGGAGACCTCGACGACGGGGGCGGCGTCGGGCAGGGCCTCGACCACGTAGTCGGGGGCGCCGCCGAGCTCGGCGAGGTGCGCGGGGGAGAAGTGGGCGGCGAAGCGTTCGGAGTCGATCGTCGCGGACGTGATGACGAGCTTGAGGTCCGGGCGCTGCGGCAGGAGCCGCGCGAGGTAGCCGAGCAGGAAGTCGATGTTCAGCGACCGCTCGTGCGCCTCGTCGATGACGATGGTGTCGTACGCGAGGAGCTGCGGGTCGCGCTGGATCTGGGCCAGCAGGATGCCGTCGGTCATGACCTTGACGAGCGTGTCCTCGCTGGAGGTGTCGGTGAACCGCACCTGGTAGCCGACCACGCCTCCCAGATCCGTCCCGAGCTCTTCGGCGATGCGCTCGGCCACGGTGCGCGCCGCGATGCGGCGGGGCTGCGTGTGCCCGATCTGGCCCGCGCGACCGCGCCCGAGGTCGAGCAGGATCTTCGGCAGCTGCGTCGTCTTGCCCGAGCCGGTCTCGCCCGCGACGACGACGACCTGGTGGTCGCGGATCGCGGCGGCGATGTCCTCGCGCCGCGCCGAGACGGGAAGCTGCTCGGGGTAGGTGATGGGAGGGACGGTCACGGTCGCGCGAGCCTCGGCGGCACGCGCCAGCTGGGCGCGCGTCACCTGCCGGGTGCCTGACGTCGTCCGCTCGCCCCGACCGCGCCGGTTGCCGCGGCGGCGGCGGGACGGGCGCTCGTCGGACCGGGACGGCTGGGGCTCTGCACTCACGACCACCCATTCTCTCAAGGAGTCGCAAACGGAAATCACCGTGCGGCTCCGCCGACCGTGAACGCGCGAGCCGACCGCCGTCAGCCCGGGGCGGGAGTCCGCGGAGAGCCGCTCTCGTGCCCGAGGAGTGCGTCCAGGCGCTGCAGCACCTGCCGCTGTGCCGGGTTGTACAGCTCGGCGAGGGCGTGCGCCAGCGTCGCCCCGGCCGACGCGGGGCCGAGCGGGGAGCGCTGCAACGGGTCGGAGAGCTCGGGAAACTCGGCGTCGAGGCGCCGGACCACCGGGACCATGCGCTGCGCGAGGTCGTCGACCTGGTGCTCGTCGGCGTCCGCGGGGAGGCGTTCGAGCTCGACGTCGGTCGGTTCGCGGCGCAGCAGCACCTGCCGGAGCGCGTCGACGGTGCGCTCGTCGAACACGGTCGCGTAGATGGCCAGGAGGGAGCGCTGCGTGTCCGACAGGTGCGGGGAGAGCTCCGCGAATCCCCCGGGCACGTCGACCGGGGCGCGATGGGCGAGGACGAGCGCGATCTCGGCTCGCGCGCGCTCCAGCTGCTCGATGGTGACCCGGAGGTTGCGGTCGATCTTCTCGATCTCGTCGAACAGGTCGGTCCCGTCGGCGTCGAGCGCGGCGATCTGGCTCAGACCGACGCCCAGGCCGGCCAGACGCCGGATCCGCAGGAGCCGAACCAGGTGGGGGACCCCGTACTGCTTGTACCCGTTCGCGGCCCGCTCGGGCTCGGCGAGGAGCCCGACCTGGTGGTAGTGCCGGACGGTGTTGACCGTGGTGCCGGCGATCTCGGCGAGCTGCCGGGTGCTCCAGGCCATGGTGCTCCTCCGTTCCTTGCGCTCGGGGCGTCGCCTGGGCGGCGGCTGTGGGACTGCTCGGTCAGGTGAAGAGCAGCGGCAGCAGGTAGGTCAGCGACAGCGCCTCGTAGATCGCCCCGACGACGAACAGCGCCAGGGCCGGGAGCGCCAGCCAGCCGAGCCGCTGGAGCCCGCGGAGATAGCCCCGGCCTCGGGTGACCGCCCCGACCGACGACGGACGGATCCACGACCGTCCCAGGATGTAGGCACCGAGCAGGAGCAGCACGTAGGCCTGGAACTCGACGACCATCGTGACGGAGTGCGGGATGAGCGTCATCGTCGTCGCGTGGTCGACCGGCGCGAGGGTGATGCCGGTCTCCACGGCGAAGTAGCAGAACACGGGGATGCCCGCGAACGGCACGACCAGCGACGGCAGAACGATCGACGCCAGCGCGATCCGGCCGAGGTTGACCGCGGTGATCGTCAGCGCGAACAGCCACGGCGTCGCGAGCAGCGAGACCACCAGGTCCGTGGTGCCGCTCTCCTCCATGCCACCGGTGAGGGCGGCGTTCAGCCCGGGAAAGGCGGCCCCGAGCACGAGCCCGAGCGTCAGGAGCCCGTAGGCCAGGGAGTTCAGCAGGAGGTACGGGCGCCGGTTCGCCCGGATCAGGGCGACGGGCGTGCGGACGACGCGCGCGAACCCGCTGCCGCCGGAGGTGCTGTGTGAGTCCATGACCCCACTACAGGGCGTGTGGTCACCACAGGGTCAACAGTGCGCAGAGCGTGCCGTCGGCACCGCGCCTACGGTGTTCCGAAAGCCGGAACAGAAGGAGGTCCATGGACATCGTCCTGACCGTGCTCGGTATCGCCGTGATCGTCCTCGTGCTGCGCGACGTCTTCCACACCCTGTGGCACCCGGCAGGCGAGGGGCGGCTCAGCGGACTGCTGGGCCGCGGCCTCTGGGCCACGGTGCACCGCCTCCCGGCGCGCTCGCGGACGCGTCGCCTGCTCATGGACCTCGCAGGCCCGACGGTGCTCGCCGCGGTGGTGCTGACCTGGGTCACGGCCGTCGTGCTGGGCTGGGGCCTGATCTTCCTGCCGCACATGCCGAGCGCGTTCGACGACACCACCGGGCCGCCGCCCGTGACGACGTGGGAGCGCGTCGTCAGCTCGATCTACCTGTCACTGGTCGGCCTCTCCACCCTCGGCATCGGCGACGTCGTCCCGACGGAGCCCTGGACCCGGCTCTGGACGGCCGTGCAGGCGCTCGTCGGGTTCGCCCTGCTCAGCGCGTCGATGTCGTGGGTGCTGCAGGTGTCGCCCGCGCTCACACGACGCCGGGCGCTGGCACGACGTCTTACCGCGCTCGCCGCCACCGGCCGCGCGTCCGACGACACCGCAGGGCACGGCGTAGGAGTGCCTGTCTCGACGCTCGAGGACCTGGTGCAGGAGTTCTCCGCCGTGCACGTCCAGATGCGGCAGTACGGGGAGACGTACTACTTCCGCGACTCCGTCACCGACGAGGCGCTGCCCACGGCGGTCGGGACGGCGGTGGCGCTCGCGGACGGCGCGCTGCGCTCCGACGACCCCGACGTCCGGCGAGCCGGCGCGTCGCTGCGGTGGACGCTCGACCGGTTCGCCACGCTCCTCGACGACGCGTACCTGCGCACCGGCGGTTCGACGACCGCGGTCTTCGCCGCCTACGCCGCCGACCAGGACCACGGGACGACGCCCGACGGGTCCCCGCGACGGCCCGGGCGCGGCCGCGCCTGAGGGCGTGGGCGACGTCGCACCCCAGGACGTCGCGCGACCGACGGCGGGTGTTCGAACCGGCGTCAGGACGTGTTCGCCCAGTGGTCAGGTCGCGGCGCGACCATGGGCGCGGGTGAGTCCCCGACCGCCGTGCGCACGGCGCGGTCGACGACGACGTGGGGGGCAGGGCGACGATGTACCTGGACGGAGCACCGGTGCTCCAAGACGTGGTCGGCGGGGACGGGCGCAGCACGGCCGCTGAGCCGCCGCCGCCCGACGAGCACTGCGTCGTCGTCGACCGCGCGACGGGATCCGAGCAGCTCCCGGCGGCTGCGGCGGCGGACCACGGGCACCGCGCGTGGGACGGCACGACCGTCTACGTCGCGGGAGACCGCGTCACGTCCGGCGGGGCGGTGTTCGAGGCGGCGTGGCGCTCGCTGGGGCGACCGCCCGGTGCGTCGGCCCACTGCCCGTGGCAGGAGATCGCGACGACGGCCGGCGGCACCGCGGTCTGGACCCGCAGCCGGATCTTCGAGCCCGGCGACGTCGCCGTCCACGACGACGTGCTCTACGTCGCGCAGTGGTGGATCCGCGGCCAGGAGCCGGGCGACCCCAGCGGCCCCTGGCAGGTGCTGCGGTAGCGGGACACGGCGTGACCCGCCCGCCCGGACGGGCGGACGGGTCACGACGGTGGTGCGGACCGGTCGCGGTCGAGGGTCAGCCGCAGGCGACGCCCTCGAACGGCACCGTGACGGCCTCCTCGGGGCCGGAGCCGTCCGTCGCGGAGGCGGTGATCGTCACCTCACCGTCCTCGACCGTGCCGGACCTGGTCGAGAACGACGTGTACGCGGACCTGCCCGGTGCGACGGCGGCGAAGTCCTTCGCGCCGAAGGCCGAGTCGAACCGCACGCCGAGCGGGGCGTCGTCGGCGTTCGTCACGCGGACCGCGAGGAACACCCGCCCCGCGAGGCAGCGCGGCTCCGCCGTGACGTCCGTGAGCAGGGACGGTCCGGTCGGCTCGCCCGCGGTGAACGTGCGCACGGGGGACGTGACGGTCCCGCCGTGCGGGCCGGTCACCACGACGTACCACCCGTGCTCGCCCGGCTCGACGTCGGCCCACGTGCCCGACACGGAGGTCCCGCTGGGCACGCCGGAGACCGTGTCGACGGTCTCGCCGGTGAGCACGTCGACGGTCAGTCCGTCGGTCGCGAGGCGCTTCGTCGTCGGCTCGATCCCGAGCGCGGCGTAGGGGATCTCGAAGTCCTGCATCCCCGGCGGGTCGTTGAGCGCGGCGTTGTCGGAGTCGAAGACGTCCAGCGACGGCGAGTACGTGCGCACGACGATCCGGCCCGTGCCGTCCGCGCCGCCCTCGTTGTCGAAGTGCAGCAGGCGCAGGTACCCGAGCCCGCCCTCGGGCAGCCCCTGGTAGTCGAACAGCATGGAGTAGACGGTGCGGTCCGCCACCCCGTCGCCGTCGTCGTCGAAGTCGTCGGTCCGGGTGTAGGCGTCGTGGTAGTGGCCCGAGCTGACGAGGACGACGTTCGGGTTCGGCGCGACGACCTCGTCGAGGATGCGCTGGGGGACCGGCCCGAGCCCGCCCGTGGTGAGCATGTACTCGTGCAGGTTGATCCAGACCTTGCGCTCCGGGTACTTCGCGATGACCTCGTTCATCCACGCGATCTGCTCGTCGCCGGGCGCCCACCCCATGTACAGCAGGAGGAGGTCGACACCCTGGACGCTGACGAGGTCGTAGTGACCGCGGTTGTCCTGGATGTCACCGCCCCACCAGGGGTTGCCGGAGAAGCGGTCGGCCCCGAAGTACGCGGAGTACTGCGAGTAGTCGGCCAGCGCACCGCCGACGTCGTGGTTGCCCGCCAGCACGCCGTACGGGAGCCCCGCGTCGTCGAGCTTCCGGTACGACGGGTCCGCGTTGAGCCACTGGTGCTCCTGGTCCCAGTCGTCGACGATGTCACCGGTGTGGACGAGGTACTGCAGGTTCACCTCGTCGCGGGCCTCGAGGACGAAGTCGTGGATGGCCTCCTGGTGCGAGTACCACTCGTCGCCCGAGCCGTCCGTCGGCATCCCCTGGTTGTCGTTGTAGTACTGCGTGTCCGACTCCCAGGCGATCGTGAAGTCGTACTCCGACCGGGGCGTGGCGTCGGGGTGGTACGGCGTCGCCACGTCCGCCCGCTCCGAGCGCGGCGTCCCGGCGAAGCCCTCGGAGTGCTGCACGAGCACCGTGACCTCGCCGCCCTGGACGTGCCCGTCCAGCGGCACCGTGCCGCCGAGCTCGAACTCGGTCGGCGCGCCGTCGGTCGTGACGTGGCGGTCCACCTCGGTCCACGTGCCGTCGGCCACGTCGAGCACGGACAGCAGCACCTTGGCGTCGGTGTTCGCGGAGCCCGACCAGGCGATGCGCGCCTCGCCGTCGGCGACGGCACCCTCCGGGACGTCCACCGTGAAGAGCTGGTAGGGCAGCGCGGTGTCGGAGGAGACCTCCGAGGACAGGCCGTCCGTGCCGGTGATCCGCTCGACCTCCTCGGCGCTGAGCGCCGTGCGCTCGTCGCGGGCGGTCGACGCGGCGTCCGTCGTGGTGCCCGCGAACGCCTCGACCTGCGGGTCGGCGGCGTCGAAGGAGTGCCCGACGCGGAACTCCACGTCGAGGTCGTCACCCGTCGCGGAGTCCGGGGTCGCGGACAGCGTGACGTCGCCCGCCTCCACGGACGCGCCGTCGGCCGGCGCGCCGAGCTCGACGCCGGGGACCTCGTCCGGGGTGGTGAACGTGACCGTGCGCTCCGCGGCGTTGCCCAGGTCGTCCGTCGCCGCGAGGACGACGACGTGCTCACCGGCGGCGAGCTCGAGCGACGACGTCGTGTACGGCAGCTCGACCGGCTCGCCGTCGAGCGTCGCCGTGACGGTGTCGACGCCGGACCCCGCGTCCGACGCCTGCGCGTCGATCGTGACCGTCCCGCGGTACGTCTCGCCGTCGACGAGGTCCGTCGTGAGCTCGGGGGCCGTGTTGTCCACGACCACGGTGCGCGTCACGGACCCGCTCCCCGCCCCGTCGCCGCTCGTCGCGGACACGGTGTGCTCGCCGTCGTCCACCGCGGAGGTGTCCCACGTGTGCGCGAGCGAGTCGAAGGCGTCCTGCGGCACGGTGAACGTCGCGGTGAAGTAGACCTGGTTCGCGTCGTTGAAGCCGATCCGCGTGGTGGGGTCCGGGCACTCCCGGACCGTCTCCTCCTGGCCCTCGCCCGCACCGGCGCACACCTCGGGGCGCAGCACGCGCCCGTCGGGCAGGGCGAGCCGCAGGTTCATGGCCGCGAAGTCGTCGTTGTTCTCGTCCGGGTCCGGCTCGGGCCACGCCTTGGTCCCGGCGTAGATGCCCAGGGTCAGGCTCTCCCCGGCCACGACGCGCTCCACCGGCACCTCGCTGGTGACCGTCTCGACGCGGGAGTAGAAGCCCTCGTCGAAGATCGTCAGCACGTCGTCGCCCAGCCGGACGCCGTTGCGGAAGAAGGCGTCCGTGCTCGTCGCCTCGAACGCGAAGAGGGCGGGGGCCTCGAGCGCCGGGGTGAGGTCGCCGACCTCGGCCCCGTCGATCGACAGGCTGAGGTCCGCGGGGTCGCCGGTGGTCGTCGCCGCGACCCGCGTCTCACCACCGACGTACTGCCCGTCGGCGACGTTGAGCCGCACCGGTGCGTCACCGGTGTCGTCCAGCTCGAGCCGGACCGGGCCGAGCGTGGTCGTGTTCTGCCCGTCGGACGCCCGGACGGTGTACTCGACCCAGGACTTGCCGTACAGGTCCACCGCGGGGACGGCGTAGGAGTACCGGTCGGCGGCCTCGGCGCGCAGCAGCCGGGTGACCGGCGCGCCGACGTCCGAGGTCAGCGTGAGCTCGACGGTGCTGACCAGGCGGTCGTCCGTCGCCTCGACCAGCAGGGCCAGCCCGTCCGTCTCCGGGGCGTCGTCGCTGCCCGTGAGGTCGGTGACCACCGGCTCCTCGTCGTCCTGCGGCGTGACGACGAGCCCGGCGGGCACCTGGTCGGGCGAGACCTCGCCGGGCGTCGGCGCGCCGGGCCCGACGAGCGTCTGGCTCGTGCCCTCGTCCCAGCGGTACTGGATCGGCTGGTCGGGGAGGGTCTGGTCGTTGTTCATGTAGTCGGCGCGCGAGACGGCGTGCCCGGTGTTGGTCTCGACCTGCAGGCCACGCAGACCGCCGTTGGCCATGCCGCCGGAGAAGATCTCGACGAGGTCGACGCCCGCGGTCAGGCTGCTGCCGAAGTGGGCGTTGAAGTCGGCGGCCGCGAGGTGGTCGTTCGCGCCGTTCTTGACCCACAGCACCAGCGTCCGTCCGGGCTGGATCACCGGGTCGGCCGGCGTCGCGGGCCACAGCGTGCTGCTGGTGACGTTGTGGTCCGCGTCGAGGTAGAGGTAGTTCACCGTGTGCTCCGAGAACGGCACGGGCGCGTCGGAGGCGTTGTAGACCTCGACGAACTCGTATCCGTCGGCCCCACCGACGTTCGCCGTGTCCGGCGCCACCTCGGTCACCTGCAGGACCGGCGCGTCGAGGGTCGGCTCGGGCTCGGGCTCGGGCTCGGGCTCGGGCTCGGGCTCGGGCTCGGGGTCCGGCGTCGGCTCGGGCTCCGGCTCGACCGGCGCGAGCTGTGCCGCGTCGACGGACCCGGGCGTGTACGGGCCGGTGGAGTGCTCCACCAGGGCCGGCGACCCGTCGCCGGGGAGGGCGAAGTGGGTCGAGGCGCCCGGTGCGGTGGCGGTGCGCTCGTAGACCGACCAGCTCAGGGTGCGCCCTGCCGGGTCGTCGACGCGGATGCCGCGCGTCGCACTGTTGGCCATGCCGGGCTGCCCGGTCGCGTGGAACAGCAGGACGTCGGGGTCGGCGCCGACGGCGGCCCGGAACTCGTCGTCGGAGCGCGCGAAGCTGTCGACGGTGGACGAGGTGTACTGCAGCCAGAGCACCGCGCTGCTGTGCGCGGGGATCGTCGCCGTCTCCTCGGCGAGCGCGAGCACCTTGTCGCTGCTCGACGTCCCGGCGTTCGTGTAGATGTAGGTGAAGACGTGGTCGGCGACGTCGACGGGCTCGTCGGTCGTGTTCGTGACCTCGAAGTACTCGAAGTCGTCGTGCCCGTCGTTGTCGGGAGCGATCTCGGTGACCACCAGCGGCCAGCTCGGGGCCGTGTCGGTGGCCGCTGCTGCCGCAGCCGGGACGGCCGCGACCGATCCGCCGGCGACGACGGCTGCGGTGAGGCCCGCGATGTGTCTGATGAAGGCATGTCGTGACAGGGGCATGCGAAGAGGACCCTTCCTTGGGGACGTCCTCCGCACGGTGCCGGAACGACGTGAACGGATCCGTTCCCGCCGGTGAACCTGCGACGACGTGCGGCGGTCGAGCCCGGGACGCCGACGCCGGAGGTGCGCCTCTCCCGTCGGTGTCCCGGCGCTCGTCGCAGGCTCAGCGCAGGGCCTTGCGCATGACGACTCGTGGCACACCGCCGCTGACACCGGTCGTCGGGGCGGCGCGGACGAACCCGGCCTCCTCGAACAGCGGCACGGAGCCGACGTAGCCGGAGATGACGTCGACCCGCTCGCCTCGGCTGTCCACCGGGTAGCCCTCGACCGCCGGTGCGCCGTGCGCGGCCGCGTGCTCGACGGCGCCCGCGAGCAGGTCGTGCATGAGACCGCGGCCGCGGTACCCGGCCCGCACGACGAAGCACACCGCGCTCCACGCGTCGAGCTCGTCGACGAACGGGATGGTGCGTGAGTTCATCAGCCGTCGGTACGTGCTGCGCGGCGCGACCGAGCACCAGCCCGCGACCTCGCCGTCGACGTAGGCCAGCACACCCGGCCCGGGGTCGGTCTCGCACAGGCCGGCCATGTACGCGGGGCGGTCGTCGTTCGCGACGCGGCTGTCCCGGTAGGACATGCACCAGCAGCCCTGCACGCCGGGGCTCTTCGGGCCCACCACGGTCGCGAAGTCGGCGAACCGCCCGACGGCGGAGCGCACCTCCACCGTCCGTCCGCGACTCTGGTCCGTGCCCACGTTCGTCACGGTAGACCCGGACGCCCACGCGCGAGATCCGAGCGCTCGCGCGAGCTGCCGAACCCCGGGTCGTGCGCCGTTCGAGGCCCCGCACGGCGCACAACCCCGGGTTCGGCAGCCAGGCCGGCGCACAACCCGGGGTTCGGCACGCGCGACCGGCCCACGACCCGGGGTTCGGCACGCCGCACGGGGAGTGCGTCACGGCACGCTGCCGGCACGACGATCGTCGTGATGGGATCGGAGGGTGTTCACGCGACCCCGTACCCGGTTCGACCTCGTGCCCCGCCGCGTCCGCGTCCATGCCGTGCGGGAGACCTCCGGCTCCCTGCGACGCATCACCTTCCGCGACGTCGAGGGCGCGGACCCGTCCGCGGCGTCCTCGCTCGCGGCACTGCGGGTCCCGGGCCCCGAGGACCACGTCAAGGTGTTCCTCCCCGACCCGGCGACCGGCGTCCTGCACGCCCCGACGATCGCGCCGGACGGCGGCCTCCAGCGCCCCACGGGCGTCGTCTCGATCTCGCGCGACTACACGGTCCGGGCCGCGCGCACCGTCGGCGGCGTGACCGAGGTCGACGTCGACTGGGTGCTGCACGGTGACGAGGGCCCGGCGTCGGCGTGGGCGGCGCGCGCGCAGGAGGGCGACGAGCTCGTGCTCGTCGGGCCGCGTGGGAGCGTCGGCGTGCCGGAGGGAGTGGGCCGGCTGACGCTCGCCGTCGACGAGACGGGTCTGCCCGCGGCCGCGCGCTGGGTCGAGGCGGTCGGCGCGGACGTCCCCGTCACCGCGGTCGTGGAGATCGGGGACGACGTCGACGAGGCGTTCGTCGAGGACGAGCTCGGGCGCGCGAGCGTCGAGATCTTGTACCGCACCGACGGGCCGGGCCAGCTCGAGGAGGCGGTCCGGGCCCTCGGCGCGCCGGAGCAGGACGAGCTCGTCGTCGCCGCGGGAGAGGCGGGCGACCTCGTCCCGGTTCGTCGGCACCTGCGGCACTTCGTGGGCGCGCGGCCCGACCAGCTCGAGATCTCGGGGTACTGGCGTCGCGGCGTCGTGAACCTCGACCACCACCTGCCCCTCGACCCGACCGACCCCGACTGAACGGACCCCGCTCCGACCTGGGTCCGTGCACCGACGGCGGTCGCGATCGGGCCGGATCCACGGGACCGGCGACCGATCTGCTCTGCCCGAGGCGTAACGGGCTGCGGGCGAGCCCGGAGCGCGCGACCCTGAGGGGCATGACGACACGACTCCTGGTGCTCGGCGGCTCCGACTTCCTCGGGCGGGCAGTCGTGGACGACGCCCACGCGCGCGGCTGGGACATCACGGTGCTGAACCGCGGCACGCGCCCGGTGCCCGACGGCGTGACCGCCCTCGTCGGCGACCGCACCCGGGCGGACGGCCTCGACGCGCTGCGCTCGGACGACGTCGCCCAGAAGTGGGACGTGGTCGTCGACACGTGGTCGTGGGCGCCCGCGGCCGTGCGCGACGCCGCGCGTCTCCTCGCGGGCCGGGTGCCCGGGGACAGCCGCTACGTGTACGTGTCGTCGCGGTCGGTGTACCGGCCGTGGCCGCCGCGCGGGGCCGACGAGTCGGCACCGCTCGTGGACGGCGACCTCGACGACGAGACGTACGACGACTACGCCCGGGCGAAGCGCGGCGCGGAGATCGCCGCGGTCGACGCCCTCGGGGACCGCGCGCTGCTGCTGCGGGCGGGGCTCATCCTCGGCCCGCGGGAGAACGTCGGCCGCCTGCCGTGGTGGCTGCGGCGCGTCGCGCAGGGCGGCCCTGTGCTGGCGCCGGGGCCGGCGGAGCTGCCGCTCCAGCTCGTCGACGCGCGCGACCTCGCCGCGTTCGCGCTCGACGCCGCGATCACCGGCGCGTCCGGCCCTGTCGACGTCGTCTCCGCACCCGGCCACGCGACGATGCGCGAGCTGCTGTCCGCGTGCGTCGCGGTGACGGCCGACGAGGCCGCGGCGGCCGGGAACCAGCCCGCCGAGCTCGTGTGGGCCGACCCCGAGACGGTCCTCGACGCGGGCATCCAGCCGTGGACCCAGCTGCCCGTCTGGATCCCGCCGGGAGAGCTGCACGACGCCCTGCACGGGTCCGACACGTCGCGCGCGTTCAGCCTCGGGCTGCGCACGCGCGACGTCCGCGAGACGGTCCACGACACCTGGGCGTGGCTGCGCGAGCTCGACCAGCAGGGAGAGGCGCCGCCGCGTCGCGAGGACCGGCCCGGCGTCGGGCTGCCGCCCGACCTCGAGCAGCAGGCGCTGCGCGCCGCGGCCGGGACCGGGTCGTCGGCCGACGAGGCCGGAGGCTCGCCCGTCGGCTTCACCGCCTGAGCCCACCGTCCGGGGTCCACCGCCCGAGGCTCAGGTCCAGACGGCGATGCTGCGCCGGACCGGCACGGAGCCGGACTCGGACGCGAACAGCTCGGGCGAGCGCTCGCGCACCCGCTCGATGTCGTCGAACACCGCACGCAGGTGGGCGCGCAGGAGCTCGCGCGCGCCCGTGCGGTCGCCGCCGACGAGGGCGTCGAGGATGCGCCGGTGCTGGTCGGCGAACTCGTCGGGCGGCGTCTGGTGGAGCCCGAGGCGGCGCGCGCGGTCCAGGTGCGCCTTCGCCGACGCGACGGTCGCCCACGCGCTCGCGTGCCCGGAGAGGCCGAGCAGGCCACGGTGGAACTCCTCGTCGAGGCGGAAGAACTCCTCGACGTCGATCCCGGGCTCCTGCTGACGCGCGAGGTTCTCGCGCAGGTCGGCGAGCGCGGCGTCGTCGATCTCGTCGGGCACGGCGTCGAGCGACGCGAGCTCGACGGCCTCGCGGACGAACTGCGCGTCGGCGACGCGCTGCGGGTCGACGCGCGAGACGAATGACCCGACCTGCGGGAAGACCTGGACGAACCCCTCCTCGGACAGCAGCAGGAGGCTCTCGCGCACGGGCGTCCGGCTCACGCCCAGGCTCGCGGCGAGCTCGTTCTCGGACAGCGCGGAGCCGGGCGCGAGCTCGAGACCGACGACCTTCTGCCGCAGGGTCTCGTGCACGGCGCGCCGGGTCGTGCGCCGTCCGTCGGGGGAGCTCATGCCGCCCATGCTAGCCGCGACGCCGGGCACCGCCCCGGCGTTCGCGCCCCGGTGCGCAGAGGTTGACAGACCTGCGATACACCGCTTGTATGGCAGTCCTCCCACCGCAGTGGACGCCGTCGCTGCGCGCAACCGACGCGCGCCGTGCCGACCGCTGCAGCCCCCAGCACGAGGAAGTGGTCCGCCGTGAGCACGATCGAGCGCGCCGAGGTCCTGGTGACCTCGCCCGGACGCAACTACGTGACGCTGCGGATCACGACGTCCGACGGCGTCACCGGCCTCGGCGACGCCACCCTCAACGGGCGCGAGCTCGCCGTCGCGAGCTACCTCCAGGACCACCTCGTGCCGCTGCTGGTCGGCCGCGACCCGGCGCGCATCGAGGACACGTGGCAGTACCTGTACCGGGGCGCGTACTGGCGCCGGGGCCCGGTGACGATGACGGCCATCGCCGCCGTCGACACCGCGCTGTGGGACATCAAGGGCAAGGTCGCGGGGCTGCCGGTCTACCAGCTGCTCGGCGGGCGATCGCGCGAGGGCGTGCTCGTGTACGGGCACGCCAGCGGCGCGGACGTGCCCGCGCTGCTCGACGACGTCGCGCGCCTGCGCGACGAGGGCTACCACGCGATCCGTGCCCAGACCGCCGTCCCGGGCGTCGCCGGGACCTACGGCGTGTACTCCGGCTCGGGCGTCTACGAGCCCGCGAAGGGCTCCCTGCCCGACGAGCAGCCGTGGTCCACGGAGAAGTACCTCGACTTCGCCCCGACCTACCTGGCCGCGGTGCGCGAGAAGTTCGGGTTTGACCTGCACCTGCTGCACGACGTCCACCACCGCCTGACGCCGATCGAGGCCGCCCGCCTGGGCAAGGAGCTCGAGCCGCTGCGCCTGTTCTGGATGGAGGACCCGACGCCGGCCGAGGACCAGGAGGCGTTCCGCCTCATCCGCCAGCACACCACCACCCCGATCGCGGTGGGGGAGAACCTCACCTCGATCTGGGACGTGCAGCACCTCATCACCGAGCGGCTCGTCGACTACGTGCGCACCACCGTCGTGCACGCGGGCGGCATCACCCACCTGCGCCGCATCTTCGACCTCGCCGCGCTCTACCAGGTGCGCTCCGGCTCCCACGGCGCCGGTGACCTCTCGCCGGTCTCGATGGCGGCCGCGGTGCACGTCGACCTCGCGATCCCGAACTTCGGCATCCAGGAGCACATGGGCCACGCCGGGCAGACGTACGACGTCTTCCGCTCGGAGGTCACGTTCTCCGACGGCATGCTCCACCCCTCCGACGCCCCCGGCCTCGGCGTCGAGTACGACGACGAGGTGGCCGCCCGCTTCCCCTACGACCCGAAGTACCTGCCGGTCGCGCGCCGCCTCGACGGCTCGGTCCACGACTGGTGACCCACCCCCTGTCCTCCCGCAGTACCGTCACAGCAGCGAAGGAGCAGACCGTGACGCACGACACCAGCGCCGCCGCGGCACCCGCCGGGCAGCGCACGACCAAGGACCTCACGCGGGCCGCCGTCTCCGGCTGGCTCGGCACCGCGATGGAGTTCATGGACTTCCAGCTCTACTCGCTCGCCGCGGCGATCGTCTTCAACCGGCTGTTCTTCCCCGAGGTGAGCCCGGCCGTCGGCCTCATCGCGGCGATGGGCACGTACGGCGTCGGGTACGTCGCGCGCCTCGCCGGCGCCGTGTACTTCGGCCGCATGGGCGACCGGATCGGCCCGAAGCGCGTGCTCGTCATCACGATCACGCTCATGGGCGTGTCGACGACGCTCATCGGCGCGCTGCCGACGTACGCGGTCATCGGCCTCTGGGCGCCGGTCCTGCTCGTCGTGCTGCGCCTGATCCAGGGCTTCGGCGCGGGCGCGGAGATCGCGGGCGCCACCGTGATGCTCGCCGAGTACGCGCCGCCGCGCCGCCGCGGGCTCATCGCGTCGCTCGTCTGCCTCGGCACGAACTCCGGCACGCTCGCAGCGTCCGCGCTCTGGGCGCTGCTGCTCGCGACGCTCAGCGAGGAGCAGCTCCTCAGCTGGGGCTGGCGCCTACCGTTCCTGCTGAGCTTCGGCCTCATGATCTTCGCCGTCTGGCTGCGCCGGAAGCTCAAGGAGAGCCCGGTGTTCGAGCAGCGCGAGGACGTCGTCGACGGCGTCGCGCTCTCGAAGGCGGAGCTCTCCGAGGCGCGCGTCGCCGAGGCCACCGAGGGCGAGCGCAGCACGCTCGAGGCCGCGCTGCACCAGCGCAAGGGCAAGGCGTTCTTCCTCGCGCTCGGCCTGCGCTTCGGCCAGGCGGGCAACTCCGGCCTCGTGCAGACGTTCCTCGTCGGCTACATCGCGACGGCCATGATCGTCGACGAGTCCGTCGGCACGACCGCGATCGCGATCGGCTCGCTGCTCGGCTTCGCGACGATCCCGGTGGTCGGGATGCTCGGCGACCGGTTCGGCCGCCGCCCGGTGTACACGGCCGTGACCGTGCTCGCGATGCTCGTCGCCGTCCCCGGCATGCTGCTCATCAACACCGGCAACGCCGTGCTCGTGACGGTCGCGATGGCGCTCATGCTCAACATCGCGGTCCTCAGCCTGTTCTCGCTCGAGAGCGTGACGATGGCGGAGCTGTTCGGCGCCCGCACGCGCTTCACGCAGCTCGCGCTCGCCAAGGAGATCGGCGGCATCCTCGCGACGGCGATCGGCCCGGTCGTCGCGGCCAGCCTCACCGCGCTCACGGGCAGCTGGTGGCCCATCGCCGCGATGCTCGTCGTGTACTCGGCCATCACGCTCGTCTCGGCGCGCCTCGCGCCCGAGGTGCGCGGCCGTGACCTCGTGCGACTGGAGGACGCGGCATGAGGGCCGTCGTCGTCCACGGCGCGGGAGACGTCCGCGTCGACGAGCGTCCCGACCCGCGCCCCGGCCCGGGCGAGGTGCTGCTCGCCGTCGAGTGGGGCGGCATCTGCGGCTCCGACCTCGCGTACTGGCGGCACGGCTCGTCCGGGACAGCCACGCTGCGCCACCCGCTCGTCCTCGGGCACGAGTTCGCGGGCCGGGTCGTCGCGACGGGCGAGGGTGTCGACGACGTCGCGCCCGGCCTGCGCGCGACCGTGCACCCTGCGACGCCGGTCGGGGACGAGAAGCTTCCGGAGCGGCTCGCGGGCCGGACCAACCTGCACGCGCAGGTCCGCTACCGCGGCTCCGCGGCGCTCGACCCGCACACCGACGGCGGGTTCGCCGAGCTCGTCGTCGTGCGCGCCGACCAGCTGCGCGCGCTGCCCGACGCGGTGAGCACCCAGCACGGCGCGCTCGCCGAGCCGCTCGCGGTCGCGATGCACGCCGTCTCCCGGGCCGGCGACCTGCGCGGCACGGAGGTGCTCGTCAACGGCTGCGGTCCCATCGGCTCGCTCGTCGTCGCCGCGGCGAAGCACGCCGGCGCCGCGCGCGTCGTCGCAGCCGACCTGTCGGCCGCGTCCACGGCCGTGGCGCGCCGCATGGGCGCCGACGACGTGCGCGTCCTCTCCGAGGGCGACGCGCTGCCCGCCGACGTCGAGGTGGCGTTCGAGGCCTCCGGCGCGCCCGGCGCGCTCGGGAGCGTCCTGCGCGCCACCGCGCGCGGCGGGACGCTCGTGCAGGTGGGCAACCTGCCCGGGGCCGAGGTCCGGGCCGCGCTCGGCGACCTCGTGACGCGCGAGATCACGTGGGTCGGCTCGTACCGGTTCGTCGACGAGATCACCGACGCGGTGGCGGCCATGGCGGCCGGCCTCGACGTCTCGCCCGTCGTCACGCACACGTTCGACCTCGACGACGCCGAGAAGGCGCTCGAGGTCGCCGGCGACCGCTCGACCGGGTCGAGCAAGGTCCTGCTGCGCGTCGGCGGCGCGACCGGCTGACGACCACGCGGACGACCACCGCCGAGCACGGGGAAGGCCACCGTTCCCCGGCCGGAGCGGTGGCCTTCCGCGTGCTCGGCGGTCGGCCGGCACGTGGTCAGGCGGGCGCGCGCCCGGCTCAGCCGTCGGCGAGGAGCTCGCGCACGCGCGGCACGACCCGCGTGCCGTAGAGCTCGATGCTGCGCATCATCGTCGCGTGGGGCAGGGTGCCCGACGAGTACTTGAGGTCGAACCGGCCGGCGCCGAGCGTGCGCACCGTCGTCGCGATCTTCTGCGCGACGGTCTCCGGCGAGCCCACGTAGAGCGACCCGCTCCGGATGTCGTGGGCGAACCGGCCCCGGTGGTACGCGGGCCAGCCGCGCTCGCGGCCGATGCGGTTGTTCATCGCCGCGAAGTGCTCGTAGACCTCCTCCTGCGCCTGCTCGTCGGTCTCGGCGACGTTGCCGGGGGAGTGGACGCCGACGGGGAGCGCCGGGGTGCCGAGCTCGGCGACGGCCCGGTGGTACAGGTCGACGTAGGGCCGGAACCGCTCCGGCTCGCCGCCGATGATCGCGAGCATGAGGCCCAGTCCGTGGCGCGCCGTGCGCACGACCGACTCGGGCGAGCCGCCGACGCCCACCCACGTGCGCAGCCGTCCACGCTCGGTCTTCGGGTACACCTCCTGGTCGGCGAGGCCCGCGCGCGTCGTGCCCGACCACGTGACCGGCCCTTCCTCGAGCAGGCGGACGAACAGGTCGAGCTTCTCCTCGAACAGCACCTCGTAGTCCGCGAGGTCGTAGCCGAACAGCGGGAACGACTCGATGAACGAGCCACGCCCGAGGATCACCTCGGCGCGGCCGTCGGACAGCGCGTCCACGGTCGAGAAGCGCTCGAACACGCGCACGGGGTCGTCCGAGCTGAGCACGGTCACCGCCGATCCCAGGCGGATGCGCGAGGTGCGCGTCGCGATCCCCGCGAGCACGACCTCGGGCGCGCTGATCGCGAAGTCCTCGCGGTGGTGCTCGCCGACCCCGAAGAAGTCGATCCCGGTCTGGTCGGCGAGCACGGCCTCCTCGACGACGTCGCGGATCGTCCGCGCTGCGGTGACGGGCGAGCCGTCGGGGCCCGCGGTGACGTCGCCGAACGTGTCGAGACCGAGCTCCACACCGTCCGGGTCAGGTGCGTGGGCCGGGTCAGGGGTCGGGGGCGTCGTCGGCTGGCTCATCGTCTCTCCTCGCGTCGTCGCGCCGGCCCGACGCCGGTGCGCGTCGGCACAACCGTGCCGGGCGGTGGATCCTTCCGCCACCACGGGCGACGACGGAGGCCGCCGCCCCCGGGGGGGCGGCGGCCTCGGTACGACCGGTGCGCGTGGCGCGGCGGTGCGTCAGTACGTCGCGACGTCACCGTTCGCGATGAGAGCGGCGATGACGACGAAGTACAGGATGCCGACGATCACGCCCAGCACGGTGAAGATGATGCTGAGGATCAGACCCCACTTGGCGATCGTGTTGTCGAAGCCCGCCTCGCGGCTCTGCTTGCGGGCGATCGCGCTGACCACGATGCCGGCGATCGAGAAGACGAACGCGAGGACGAGGCCGACGATGCCGAGCGTCTTGCCCGGGTCCTCGACCGGGCCGCCGCCGTACTGGGGAGCGGGGGCCTGCGGGGCGGAGGGGTACTGCTGGGTCATGGTGCTCTGCTTTCTGTGGGGCCGACGGTGCGTCGAGTCCGGACGGGTGCGGGAGGTCCCGCGCGAGTGCGGCCCTCATTCTGGGGTATGCGACCCGTCGCTGACCAGGGGGAAAACTCCCCACCGCCCCGAGATCTCGCGCGTGGACGGACCGTGCGCCGTCAGGAGCCCGCGCGGCTCGTCTCGCCCCGCAGCTCGTCGATGTGCGCCTGGAGCCGCTCGAGCGCCCCGGCGACGTCGGCGTCGCGCTCGTGCGCGAGGTCCGTCACGTGGCGCAGCTGGGCGGAGGCGGCGTCGAGCGCGACCTGCGCGTCGGCGAGCGCGGTCGCGGCCGTGCCGTCGGCCGCCGCGTCGGCGTCGGCCGCGCGGTCGAGAGCGGACCGTGCCTCGGCGGTCGCCGCCTCGACGGAGTCCACGGCGTCGAGCACGCTGCTGCGCAGCGCGGGGTGCAGGGCGGCGACGTGCAGGCCGACGCGTTCGAGGTCGTCGTCGATGGTGCGGGTCTGCACCTGGGCCTGGGCGATGAGCTGCTCGACCTCGGCCGCGGTGGACCGGGCGGCGAACGGGAGCATCATGGCGAGCGCGAGGAGGCTCGCCGCCGCGACCCGTGCGGACGTCCTCGTCCGGGGTCCGTTCGACTGCTGGTACGTCCACGCTGACATGTCCCCCAGTGTGGCGGGCGTTCCTGGGAAGAACCCGACAACCACGGGTGAATACGTGGAGATCTCGCGCACACCCCGGACCCGCGCCGTGGACGGCCCGGGCGGCCCGGGCGGCCGGAACGGCTCAGACCCGTGCGAGGTGCCGCCGGCGCGAGCGTGCGAACCGCGTGGCCAGCAGCCCGTGCCGCGGGCTGAGGAGGTACGCGAGCGCGAACGCGACACCCAGCGTGACGACGACGGTGCCGCCGGACGCGGTGTCCAGGTAGTAGCTCGCGTAGATGCCGACGACGCCGCTCGACGCGGCGACGACCGGGGCGATCCACAGCATCCGCGAGAACCGGTCCGTGAGCAGGTACGCCGTCGCGCCGGGCGTGACGATCAGCGCGACGACGAGCACGACGCCCACCGCCTGCAGCGCCACGACGACCGTCAGCGCGAGCAGGCCCAGCAGGAGCGCGCCGAGCCGGCGCGGCGAGAGCCCGATCGCGTGCGCGTGCACGGGGTCGAACGCGTAGAGCGTGAGGTCGCGCCGCTTGAGCACGAGGACGGCGAGCGTGACGGCCCCCAGCACCAGCACCTGCACGAGGTCTGCCAGGGAGACGCCGAGGAGGTTGCCGAACAGGATGTGGTTGAGGTCCGTCTGGCTCGGCGTGACGGAGATCAGCACGAGACCGAGGGCGAACAGCGTGGTGAACACGACGCCGATCGCGGCGTCCTCCTTGACCCGGCTCGTGTCGCGCACGGCGCCGACGAGCGCGACCGCGAGCAGTCCGAAGAGCAGCGCGCCGAGCGCGAACGGCGCACCGACGACGTACGCCAGCACGACGCCCGGCAGCACCGCGTGGGACACGGCGTCGCCCATGAGCGACCAGCCGACGAGCACGAGCCAGCAGGAGAGCACCCCGCACACGACCCCCGCGGTGACGGTGACCGCCAGGGCCGTGCGCAGGAACTCGAACGTCAGCGGCTCGACGAGCAGGTCGAGGACCGTCACGGGGTGACCTCCAGGCCGAACGCGAGCGCGAGGTTCTCCGGGCGCAGCGCCTCCTCGGGCGTGGCGTGCAGGAGCACCCGGCGCAGGAACAGGACGGCCTCGTCCGCGAGGGCGGGCAGGGCGTGCAGGTCGTGCGTCGACACGAGGACGCACGCCCCGTCGGCGGCGAGCTCGCGCAGCACCGCGGTGATGGTGGCCTCGGACCGCTTGTCGACGCCGGCGAACGGCTCGTCGAGGAGCAGCGTCGTCGCGCCCTGCGCGAGGCCGCGCGCGACGAACGCGCGCTTGCGCTGCCCGCCGGACAGCGCGCCGATCTGCCGGTCGGCGAGGTCGGCGAGCCCCACCCGCTCGAGGGCCTGCGCCACGGCCTCGCGGTCGGCGGCGCGTGGGCGCCTGGTCGGTCCCTGGAACCCGTACCGGCCCGTCATGACGACGTCCCGCACCCCGAGCGGGAACGTCCAGTCCACGTCCTCGCTCTGCGGCACGTACGCCACGACTTGCGCGCGGCGGGCGCGCTCCGGCGGGGCGCCGTCGAGCAGCACGGTGCCGCGGTCCGGGCGCACCATGCCCATGACCGCCTTGAAGAGCGTCGACTTGCCGGAGCCGTTCATCCCCACGAGCCCGCAGACGGTGCCGTGCGCGAGGGCGAGGGTCGCGCCGTCGAGCGCGCGCACGTCGCCGTAGTGGACGGTGAGGTCGCGGACGTCGATCGCGGGGGCTGCCGTCGTCGACGTGCCCGGCGTCGCCGGACCGGCGGTCATCAGCCCTCGCCCTCGTCGCTGTCGCGGGTGCTCGTGAGCCCCGCGACGATCGTGTCGACGTCGTGCCGCAGCAGGTCGAGGTAGGTCGGCACCGGCCCGTCGGGGCCGGACAGGGAGTCGACGTACAGGGTGCCGCCGTAGGTGGCGTCCGTGGCGGAGACGACCTTCTGCATCGCCTCGTCGGAGACGGTCGACTCGCAGAACACGGCGGGCACGTCGGCCTCCTCGACGAACGCGATGGTGTCGGCCACCTGCTGGGGCGTGGCCTGCCGCTCGGCGTTGACGGCCCACAGGTACTGCTCGGTGAGACCGGCGTCGCGTGCGAGGTAGGAGAACGCGCCCTCGCACGTGACGAGCGCGCGGTGGTCCTCGGGCAGGGTGTCGAGCGAGCCGGTGAGCTCGTCGTGGAGCGCGGCGAGCTCCGCCGAGTACGCCTCGGCGTTCGCGGCGTAGTCCTCGGCGTGCTCGGGGTCGAGCTCGGCGAACGCCTCCGCCATGTTCTGCGCGTACAGCTGCCCGTTGACCGGTGACATCCACGCGTGCGGGTTCGTCGTGCCGCGGTACTCGGCGGCGGTGTCGTCGCCGAGCGCGATGGTCTCGACGCCCTCGCTGGCGACGACGTGCGGCACGTCGAGGTCGTCGACGAACCGCTCGAACCACGCCTCGAGGCCGAGCCCGTTGTCGAGCACCAGATCGGCCTGCGCGGCGCGCCGCAGGTCACCCGGCGTCGGCTCGTAGCCGTGGATCTCCGCACCGGTCTTGGTGATCGACTCGACGCGGAGGTGGTCGCCCGCGACGTTGCGCGCCATGTCGGCGAGGACGGTGAAGGTCGTGAGCACGACAGGCCGGTCGTCGCTCCCGGCGGCCGCGTCGGTCGGCGGCGAGCATGCCGCGAGCGGCGCCACGAGTGCCAGGGCGGCGAGGGCGCCGAGACCGCGTCGGCGAAAGTTCGGCATACCGAAAAACTTAGTGCGGGCGGCGGCGCCCGGCAATCCCGGAGGCACCGCGCACGGTCCAGGAGCCAGCAGCGGCGAGTGCGCACCGCCCCGCCTACCGTGGCGCGATGAGCGCCGTGAGCCGATGGGTCGACACCGCGATCGGGTGGTACCAGCTGCGCCTGTCGCCTCGGAAGGGCTGGGGGTGCGCGCACAGGGTCGCGCACGGAGGAGCGTCGTGCTCGGCCGCCGTGCGCGAGCTCGTCGCGCGACGCGGCGTCGTGCGGGCCGCCCGGCCCACGGTGCTGCGCTTCCTCGCGTGCTACCAGGCCGCGCAGCTCCTCGCGACCTCGGGCGTGAGCGGCGTGTGCTGCTGCGGAGGCATCCCGATCCCGTTCCGGTTCGGCAGCCGCTCCTGACGACCGGTCGTCAGGACCGGCGGCCCCTCAGCACTGCGGAGGTCGCACGCGTCGGCGGCGGAGCGGACGGCGCGCGTCACGCCGCGGAGGCGGCCGCGGCGCGGACCACCGCGACCGGACCGGCGGCGCGGCGGAGCACGTCCTGGACCACGGGACCGAGGAGGGTCCCCGGCACGTCGGCGCTCCCGTGCGCGCCGACGACGGTGAGCGCCGCGCCACGCCCCAGGTCGCGGAGCACCTGCTCCGGCCGCCGGCCGACCACCAGCGCGGCCACGTCCACTCCGTCGTGGACGACGGCACGCACCCGGTCGACGGCCGCGCGGACCGTGCGCGCGGCGTCGTCGCGAGCCCTGCCGGCGACGGCGAGCCGGTCCGCGGGGTCGTCCCGTCCGGCGTCCGGCGTCTGGCGCCACGCGCACACCGCCACGACCCGGCCACCCGTCTCCCGTGCCTCCTCGAACGCGAAGTGCAGGGCGGCGTCGGCGTCGGCCGACCCGTCGACGCCGACCACGACGTCGGTCGTCCGGCGACGTGCCTCGACGGGCGGGACGACGACCACGGGGGCCGGCGACGCCGCCGCGAGGCGCATCGCCACGGAACCGCACGTGGCGGCAGCCCCCGTCCCGACGCGGCGGCTGCCGACCACGACCACCTCCGCCGCACGCGCCGCGCCGAGCAGCACCCCGACCGGCGACCCGGCCCGGAGCGTGGTCCGCACCCGCACGTGCGGGTCGACGCGCGCGGCCCGGTCCGCCGCGGAGTCGAGGACGCAGGCCCCGTGCTCTCCGTCGCCCGGGCCCGGTGCCACGTGGACCACGTGGAGCGACGCCCCCCGGCCCGCCGCCTCGTGCACCGCGCGCTCGACCGCCCGGGCGCTCGTCGTGCTGCCGTCCACGCCGACCAGCACCTCTCGACCGACGTCGTCGTCCGTCCCGAACATGTCCTCACCTCGACCGGCCGCGACGCGCGCGCGTGCCGTCCGTTCCCTGCCTACCCCGGAAACGCGTGCCCGGCACGCCCGGACGGCGCGTCGGGCACGAGGTCCCGCGGCGGCAGGCCGGACGTCACCGTGGTGCCGGGCCGAGGTCCCGAGCGCGGCGAGCCGGACGTGATGGTCGGCACGGGACGACCGTCACCGGCTAGGTTGAGGCCATGGGCACTCCCGACCCGATCCGCGTGTTCCTGCTCGACGACCACGAGGTGGTCCGCCGCGGCGTCGCCGCCCTGCTCGAGGCCGCCGGTGACATCACCGTCGTCGGCGAGGCGGGCACGGCGGCCTCCGCGCTCGCGCGCATCCGTGCGACGCGCCCCGACGTCGCGGTCCTCGACGTGCGCCTGCCCGACGGCTCCGGCGTCGAGGTGTGCCGCGAGATCCGCTCCGAGCTGCCCGAGGTCGGGTGCCTCATGCTGACGTCGTTCGCGGACGACGAGGCGCTGTTCCAGGCGGTGCTCGCGGGCGCCGCGGGGTACGTGCTCAAGCAGATCCACGGCTCCGACCTCGTCGGCGCCGTCCGCACGGTCGCGGGGGGCGGGTCGCTGCTCGACCCGGCGAGCACGGCACGCGTGCTCGAGCGCCTGCGTCACGCGGCGGACGAGATGCCCGACCGGCTCGAGGGCCTGTCGCAGCAGGAGCGCCAGATCGTCGCCCTCATCGGCGAGGGCCTGACGAACCGCGAGATCGGGCAGCGCCTGTACCTCGCGGAGAAGACGGTGAAGAACTACGTCTCCCACGTCCTCGCGACGCTGGGGCTGCAGCGGCGCACCCAGGTGGCCGTGCTCGCCACGGAGCTGCGGCAGGAGGACGCCGTGCGCGAGCGCACCCGCCCCGCGGCGGGACCGGGCGGGGGCCAGGGTGGTCAGCCCCGGCGGGCCTGAGGGCTCGGCCGCGGCCGCGCACGGCCCGGCGCGGCCGCACGGTCCGGATGTCCCGGACGACGGGGACCTGACGGGGAGTCCGTTCCCGGGACCTTCGGCACTGACCGACCCGGCGCGGGCGCGCGACGATGGCGGCATGGAGACCACCCGGGTCGCGGCGGCAGGGCTCACGGAGCTCGTGCCCGAGGAGAGCTACGCGCTGCTCGCCACCGTGCCCGTCGGGCGCATCGTGTTCACCGACCGCGCGCTGCCCGCCATCCAGCCGATCAACTTCGTCCTCGACGGCCCCGACGTCGTCTTCCGCACCGCCGAGGGGTCCAAGCTCGCGGTCGCGGCGAGCCGCGCCGTCGTCGCGTTCGAGGCGGACTCGTTCGACGCCGAGGCGCGCAGCGGGTGGTCCGTCGTCCTCGTGGGCCGCACCTACGAGGTGACCGACCCCGACGAGCGCGCGCGGCTCCTCGCGCTGCCGCTGGACACGTTCGTCCCCGGCGAGCGCGACCGGGTCGTGAAGATCGTGCCGCGCATCGTCACCGGGCGGCGCATCGCGCGCTGAGACGCGCCCGCGCGGCGATAGCCTCGTGCCCGTGAGCGCCCCGGTCCACCTCCGCGACGCCACGCCCGCGGACTGGCCGGGCGTGTGGCGCGTCCTCGAGCCCGTGCTGCGCGCCGGGGAGACGTACGCCTACCCCCGCGACATCACCGAGGACGACGCGCGCGCCGCGTGGACCGGATCGCCCGGCGTGCGGGTCCTCGTCGCGGTCGACGACGCGGGCACCGTGCTCGGCACCGCGAAGTACCTGCCGAACCACCCCGGCGCGGGCGCGCACGTCGCGAACGCGAGCTTCGTCGTCGCACCGGACGCGGCCGGGCGAGGGGTCGGGCGCGCCCTCGCGCGCGCCGTCCTCGACGGTGCCCGTGCCGACGGCTACCGTGCGATGCAGTTCAACGCGGTGGTGGAGACGAACACGCGCGCCGTCGCCCTGTGGGAGTCGCTCGGGTTCGCGGTGCTCGCGACCGTGCCCGAGGCGTTCGACCACCCGGTGCACGGGCTCGTCGGCCTGCACGTCATGCACCGCGCGCTCTGAGCACTCGTCCGCCTCCTCCGGGCGGGTCGGGCTCTACCCCAGCGGGGCCCACCACTCCAGGCGCGTGCCGCCACCCGGTACCGCGACGACCGTGCAGCCCCCGCCGAGCGCGGACGCGCGCGCGCCCATGTTGCGCAGCCCGGAGCGGCGCCCGCCCTCCCGGATGCCCACGCCGTCGTCCGTCACGGCGAGCCGGGCCTCGTGCGCCGTCACGCCCAGGTGCACGGCGACGGCGCTCGCCCCCGCGTGCCGCGCCACGTTGGTCAGGGCCTCACCCAGCACGACGACGAGCTGGTCGGCGATCTCCGCCGGCATGTGCGGACCGCCGTCCGTCACCCCGGCACCCGTGCCCTCGCTCGCGACCTCGACCTCGACGTCGGGCGCGAACCCCAGGACCGTCGTCGCCGCGGCCGCCTGCGCGCGCAGCCGGTCCTCGATCGACGGCGCGTCGGGGTCCGCCGCGGTGTGCAGGGCGAAGATCGTCGAGCGGATCTGGCGGATCGTCTCGTCGAGGTCCGCCACCGTCTCCTCGATGCGCGAGCGCGCCGCCGGGTCCGCGACGAGCGGCTGCACGCTCATGAGCGACATCGCCGAGGCGAACAGTCGCTGGATGACCACGTCGTGCAGGTCGCGCGCGATGCGGTCCCGGTCCTCGAGCACGCCCACCTGCTTGGCACGGCCGTACAGGCGCGCGTTCTCGATCGCGACCCCGGCGGCCGCCGCGAGCGCCACGACGGCCGCCTCGTCCTGGGCGGTGAACGCGGTGCGTCCGGTCTTGTCGGTGAGGTAGAGGTTGCCGAACACCGTCTCGCGCACCCGCACCGGCACCCCGAGAAACGTGTGCATCGGCGGGTGGCCCTCGGGGAACCCGGCCGAGCGCACGTCGTCCGCGATCTCGTGGACGCGGATCGGCTCCGGGTGGTCGATGAGCTCGCCGAGCAGGCCCTCGCCGTGCGGCCAGTGGTCGATGGCGGCGACCTCGTCGTCCGACAGCCCGAGCGGGATGAACTGCGCGAGGCGCTCGCGGCCCGAGGCGTCGAGCACGCCCAGCGCGCCGTAGCGCGCGCCGGTGAGGTCCATCGCCGCCCGCACGATCCGGCGCAGCACCTGGTCGAGGTCGAGGTCGCTCGTCACCGCGACCACGGCGTCGAGCACGCGCTGCCCGACGGCGTCCGGCAGGTCGGTCGTTCCGCTCACGCGAGGAGTCTCCCAGACCGGGCGGCGCAGGGGTGCAGGCCGGCGCGCGGGGCGTGTGAGCTGCGCGACACCGCGGTGCGCTAGCCTGCGGCCAGCCGGGAGGCGTCCAGGACGCCCGGCTCGCTCGTCGACGCAGGGGGACGGAAGGACGTGCTGCCCCATGCCGACCACCCCGACCTCCACCGGTGCCTCCGACGCGGCACCGGCCGCCGCGCTCGCCGACCTGCGGGCCGCGGTCGCGCACCTGCACCCCGACGACCCCCTCGCGCTCGTCGCGGTCGCCGACGACCTGTGCGCCCTGGGCAGCCCCGTCGCCGCGGTCCCGTTCTACGAGGCGGCGCTCGCCCACGACGTCCCTGGAGCGCTGTACCGCCTGGGTCTGGCCCACCACGACGCCGGGGACCCGGCGGAGGCGTTCCGCTGCTTCGAGCTCGCGGGGCTGGCCGGCGACGCGCACGCGGCGTTCATGGCGGGGTACGTCGCGCACGAGCGGGGCGACCTGCACGCCGCGCGACGCTGGTTCGAGCAGGCGTGGGACGTCGACGGCGCGCCCGTCCGCCTCGCCCGGGTGCTGCGCGCGCTCGGCGACGACGGCGAGGCGGCCCGCGTGCTCGCCGCGGTCTCGGGGGAGAGCTGGGAGGCGGCGGTCGACCACGCGCTGTCCGGGGCGCTGGTGCCGTCGGCCGCGACCGCGCTCCTCGAGTCCTGGGCGGAGGCCGGGGAGGTGCGCGTCGCGTCGGCGCTCGCGGACCTCTACGTGCGGGCCGGTCGCCCGCTCGACGCGGAGGACCTGCTGGAGCAGGCGGTGCTCGCGGACGACGCGGCGTCGCGCACGAGCCTCGGCGTGCTGCGGCTGCGCGCGGGTCGCGTCGCGGACGCGATGGCGCTGTGGCGCGACGCGGCCGCGCAGGGCGACGCCTACGCGGCGGAGCTGCTCTCGCGCTTCGGGTGACATGCGCGTGCCGGGGCCGGTCGGGCCCGGCACGCACGAC